>JAJRPH010000442.1 GCA_024280875.1 Deltaproteobacteria bacterium
AAAATACTTATTTTATCAATATTTTTTGACGATTTGGTTCTAATTTGCGATGGGTCTTACGTGTGCGAATGACAAAAAGGCCCGCCAATGCTGGCTTTGGGACAGAGGGCAGGGATTATCTCTGAAACTCCTGTAAAAGCCCTTGAAACCGCAGCTGAATCTGAACCGGAAATCTGGCATCGATGAATAGTGTATCGAGTAAGAATGAAACGTCTTTGTTGCAAATATAATCAAATAATGAATAAATATAATTTTTCATTTCAACATAAAAGAAAGGGGTCTTATGCGTTATAATGCCAATGTGCTGGGTACTCAGAAACTGCTGAATCTCTGCATTAAATACGATGTCGGCCAGGTTCTGATTATGTCGACATATTTTGTGTACGGCGCCAATGCATACAACTCTGCGCCATTAGATGAAAGCGCACCCTTAAAAGCGTCTGAACTGACTAAAAATCTGGTGGATTCGGTGGAACTGGAAAACCTGTCACAGCTGTATCTTTGGAAACATCTAACAGGAACCTGAATCGATGTTCAAATTTATTCATGCCGCAGACATCCACCTTGACAGTCCCCTGCATAAATTAGAAGTTTATGAAGGAGCGCCCGTAGATCAAATCCGCCAGGCAACCCGGGCGGCTTTTGAAAATCTCGTCCGTCTTGCTATAGATCAGCAGGTTTCTTTTGTTCTTCTTTCCGGGGATCTTTATGACGGCGACTGGAAAGATTACAATACCGGCCTTTATTTTGTGTCGCAGATGCGCAGACTGCGGGATGCGCAGATTCCTGTTCTGATCATTGCCGGTAACCATGACGCAGCCAGTAAAATTACGAAAAACCTGAAACTTCCGGAAGGTGTTAGGATTTTTTCATCAAACACGCCTGACACCGTCCGGATGACTCACCTGGATGTCGCTGTCCACGGTCAGAGCTTTTCATCTCCTTCCATTAAAAAAGACCTTTCCGCTGACTATCCGCCGGCACAGCCGGGCTGTTTTAATATCGGCATGCTGCATACCTGCGCCACCGGCAAGGCAGGACACGCACCTTACGCACCGTGCTCCATTGTTGGATTGGCATCTAAAGGATATGACTACTGGGCTCTGGGCCATATCCATAAGCGTGAAATACTGAATAAGGACCCCATTATCATATTTCCCGGCAATATCCAGGGACGCCATATCCGGGAAACCGGTCCAAAAGGCTGCCTGCTGGTGACCGTGCCTGAAAATGAAAAACCAAAGACTGAATTTATACCACTAGATGTGATCCGCTGGTTTGCATTGCCCGTGGATGCAGCTGATGCTGACAGCGGTTATGAGGTGATTGAACGGCTCAAAACAGGGCTCGATGATTTAATAAATCAAAACCCTGGAATGCCGCTGGTTGTCCGGGTGATTATCTCCGGTGCTACTGTCACGCACAATGACCTGGTTTTCGGAAAGGAACGCTGGAAAAATGAAATCCGGGCCACAGTGGCAGATATCAGCAATGAAAATGTATGGGTCGAAAAAATAAAATTTCATACCGGATTACCTGTTTTAAAAACCTCACCTGAAACAGCCGACGGCCCGATCAGGGAACTGTTAGCTGTTTTTGATGAATTACGCGATAATCCTGAAAGCCTGAGTTTGCTGGCAGCAGAAGAACTTTCGGCCCTTGAAGGGAAACTCCCCCCGGAACTCAAAGAAGGAGATGATCCTTTATTGATTTCGGATCCAAAATGGTTATCCGCTCTCCTTGAGCATATTAAGCCCATGCTGATGCAGCGCCTGGTGCAACGCCGGTTGCAAAGAGGAGAGACGGAATGAAAATACTAAAGCTTCATCTCACGGCATTTGGCCCTTTTGACGGCGTCTGCCTTGACCTGAGCCATGGAAACCAGGGGCTGCATATCATCTATGGACCGAATGAAGCGGGCAAGAGTTCCGCTCTCCGAGCCTTGCGGCAGGTTTTTTACGGCATCCCTGTGCGTTCAACAGATAACTTCCTGCATCCGCACAATAAAATGAGAATCGGTGCGTCCATCCGTCACAGAGATGGAAATATTGTCGAATTTATCCGGAGAAAAGGAAAAAATAATACACTGCGGGCTGCTGATGATGAAACATTGCTGGAAGAAAACATTCTCAGCCCCTTTTTAAAAGGAATTGACGCTGATCTTTTTTCAACCATGTTCGGCATTGATCATGGTGACCTGGTTAAAGGCGGAAAGGAAATTATCAAAGGCGGCGGAAACCTTGGTCAAATAATTTTTGCAGCAGGATCAGGCATCACCAGCCTCAGAAAAGTCCAGACCGAGCTCCAGAACAATGCTGACGCACTTTTTAAACCAACCGGAAAGATTCCCCGTATTAATGCATCAATCCTCAGGGTGAAAGAAAACAGGAAAAAACTTAGAGACGCACAGCTGTCATCCGGCGACTGGGTAAAACATGATCAGTCTTTGCAGGTGGCGGTTGAAAACAAGAAACTTATTGAACTCAAGTTGGCCAACACCCGGACGAGAAAAAATCGCCTTGAACGAATCAGACAGGCATTGCCGTTTATCGCACAACGCAAAGAACTCCTGGAAGACCCCATGGGATATGCATCCGCCGTACTCCTGCCGGATAATTTTGGGAAACAGCGCCGCGAATATATTTCAAAACTTCAAATCGCCCGCAATGATCGGGAACAGGCGCAAACTAACATTGTTCAGGTTCAAAACGACATTAATCAACTGGGATTTTCAAACCTGCTGTTGCAGAATGCCGATTCAATCGAAAGCGTTTACCAGGAACTCGGGGGATTTGTCAAGGCAATCAGAGACCGTATCCACCTCCAGACCCGCATGGATATTTTACGCAGCGAAGCAAAACAGACCTTGCGTGACCTCCGCGACGACCTGACAATAGATGATGCGGACAGGCTGCGCTTGAGCAAAAAAGACACCTTGCATATTCAGGAACTGGGCAGCCGGTATGAACGCATTGTCACACTGCTGGAAAGTACCAGAAAAGAAATTCCCAAACTCGAACATGACATAAAAATCTTAAACGACACCCTGACAGCACTGAATACACCCCGTCAAACAGACAGACTTAGCCTTGCCATTGACCGGGCAACTGAATATGCTTCATTGGAAAAACAGTGCATTGAAGATTTATCCAAATTCCAAATCGCTGTGCAATCACTTGAAACTGATCTCAAAAAACAGCCCCTTTGGTCCGGCAGTCTGGAAGACGCGGAAAAACTGCCGACCCCATCAATAGAAACCATCGAAATGTTTGAAAATGATTTCGAAGCAACCAAACGAATCATTCAAACTATCAAAATCGATATAAAAAACATTCAGGATCGTCGTTTAAAAACATTAAAAAAGAAAGAAGAACTGAACCGAAATCTTTCGGTGCCCACGGAAGAAAATCTCCGTTTGGCAAGGGAGCTGCGCGACTCCGGGTGGCATCTTGTGGCCGCTTCTCTAAATGGCGGGTCGGTTCAGGAACAGGAAATTAATGATTTTATTGCGCGTGTTGCCGGATCAAATGATCTGCATATTCGAACGGATCCGGCTAATTTAACGGTCCTGTTCAGGGGCTTTGAAAAAAGCATAGGACACGCAGATGAAATAGCCGACAGACTCCGGCGCGAAGCTGATCGTGTGGCGACTCTGGCAACACTGATTTCAGACGAAACTGACCTGGAAAAAAAACTGTCTGAATCAAAAGCTGAACTCCAAACGGCTGAAAAAAACCAGGAAATCATTGTTTCAAAATGGATCAAACAATGGGCGCCTGCAGAAATTTCCCCGACATCGCCCAAAGAAATGCGCCTTTGGGCCACCAGGCTCAATGATATGACTGTCCGGTTTGCCGAACTACGTAATCAGAGAAATCGCACCAAATCCTTGAAAAAGACTTTAGACTCTCTCAGGCAGAAACTGGGACATATCTTCGATTCAATTTCCGAACCTGCGCCGGAACCTGATGAAACACTGAGCGATCTTATTAAACGGGGCCGACAGGTTATTGACAAGGAACAGGATCTGGCTGTTAAGCTGGATCGGCTCTTAAACGATAAATCACAAAAAGAAACCGCACTTGCCGAATCAAGATACAGGGTTCAGGTAAATGAAAAAAAACTTTTA
>JAJRPH010000443.1 GCA_024280875.1 Deltaproteobacteria bacterium
AAAAAGTTAGATTCCGATGGCAAAGAAAAAAGCTCCAAATTCGAGGCGCGCAAATCCTGAGTGATGATTTGTACTTAGCGTACCATGAAGAAACGAAGGATGAAGCGCAACAAAGAATTTGGACTTTTTACGATGCCATCATGTTTAAAATCCAAAATTGAATAATGAACCTTAGCAAACAGGTAAAAATTTATAATGAACTTTCTGATTACCGGTGGTAATGGTCAACTTGGAAAAGACTGCGAACATGTTTTTAAAAAGCGCCACACCACCACCTGTGTTGACATTGAAGATCTTGACATTACAGACCCGTATCAAGTAGATGCCATTGTCAAAAAAATCCGGCCGGATATCATAATTAATTGTGCGGCATTTACCCAGGTCGACGCCTGCGAAACCCAAAAAGAAGCGGCCGAAAATGTCAATGTCAACGGCCCGAAAAATTTGGCTAAAAGTGCGACGAAAAACAACTCGCTTTTAGTCCACTTCTCAACCGACTATGTGTTTGACGGAAAAAAAAAATCGCCGGAATCATATATAGAAACTGATGTCACCTCACCGCTTTCTTATTACGGAATCACCAAACGCGAAGGCGAACTGGCCGTTATACATCAAACAAGCAATCATATTATCCTCCGCACAGCCTGGTTGTATGGCTTTTACGGCCACAACTTTCTTAAAGCAATCCTTAAAAAAGCCGTAAACCAACCGACGACACAAATTAAAATCGTCAACGACCAGTTCGGTACGCCCACATGGAGCTTTCGTCTGGCTCTTCAAATAGAGCATCTGATTGAAAATCAGGGCCAGGGCATTTACCATGCCTCTTCCGAAGGTTCTTGCTCATGGTTCGAGTTTGCAAAATATTTTCTTGAAAAATTAAATATTGCCCATAATATAACCCCTTGTTCTACGGATGAATATCCGACACCTGCCGCCCGGCCGAAATGTTCAATTCTCGAAAACAGGCGTCTTAAAGCAGACGGACTGAATCGGATGAAACACTGGCAGAAGGATCTGGACGAATATATCTATCAATACGGACAACAATTAACCCGGGACTGCCGACAATAACCTTACACAGGAACTGAGACAATGAACCTGCTCGTCACCGGCGGATGCGGTTTTATCGGAACCAACTTTATCCGCTATCTTTTAAACGACTCCGATTTTACCGGACGCATTATCAATGTGGACCGGCTTACGTATGCCGGAAACCCGGAAAGCCTGGCAGACATTGAAAAAATATTTCCGAACCGCTATACATTTGTTCAGGCCGATATCTGTGACCAGGAGAAAATGTCGGGGATCTTTGATGAGCACACCATAGACACGGTCTGTCACTTTGCGGCAGAATCTCATGTGGACCGGTCGATTGTCTCCCCGGATGATTTTATAAAAACAAATATCATCGGGACATTTAACCTGCTTGAAATCTCAAGAAAACTAAAAGACCGCCTGGCCCGATTTCACCACATCAGCACGGATGAAGTCTACGGCAGCCTGGGAAAAGACGGTTATTTTGTTGAAACGACCCCCTACCAGCCCAGCAGCCCATATTCCGCATCCAAAGCATCTTCGGACCACCTGGTCCGGGCATACCATACTACCTACAATCTGCCGGTTACCCTATCAAATTGTTCTAACAATTACGGGCCTTACCAGTTTCCGGAAAAGCTGATTCCCCTCATGATTTTAAACGCGTTTGAAGGAAAACATCTGCCGGTATATGGTGACGGGAAAAATGTCCGGGACTGGCTATTCGTGGATGATCACTGCAGCGCCATCTGGGAAATTATCCGAAACGGCAGGGAAGGGGAAACCTATAATGTCGGTGGCGACTGTGAACTGGAAAACATAAAACTGGTTGAAATGATTTGCGATGCTATTGATGACAGGATAGGTAAAAACGCCGGCAAATCCCGGAAAGAATTAATCACGTTTGTTACGGACAGACCGGGGCATGACCAAAGATATGCCATTGACGCGACAAAAATAAAAACCGAACTGGGATGGACGCCCAAGACATCTATTGAGACCGGTATCCAATCCACCCTCAACTGGTATCTGGAAAATGAAGACTGGGTGAGTCGGGTTAAAAGCGGCGCGTATCGGGAGTGGATTGATCTGCATTACAAATAAAAGGAAACGAATCATATGAAAGGAATTATTCTTGCCGGCGGTTCCGGAACACGCCTGTATCCGCTCACCCGGGTAACCAGTAAACAGCTTTTGCCTATTTATGACAAGCCAATGATTTATTACCCGCTGGCAGTGCTGATGCTCGGGGGCATCCGCGACATTTTGATCATCTCAACCCCGCACGACCTGCCGAATTTCAAAGAACTTCTTGGAGATGGATCATGGCTTGGCATTTCCCTGAGCTATAAAGAACAGCCCCAGCCCGAAGGCTTGGCCCAGGCCTTTATCATCGGAGAATCATTTATCGGGGATGATCCGGTCTGCCTGATTCTGGGAGACAACATGTTTCACGGACAAAATCTTTCCGGAATCATAAAAAATGCCTTACATGTCAACCACGGCGGGGTGGTTTTTGGTTACCGTGTCAATGACCCGGAACGATATGGGGTCGTGGAATTCGGTGATAACGGAAGCGTTGTCGGCATTGAAGAAAAACCCGAAAAGCCCAAATCAAAATACGCTGTCTCAGGCCTTTACGTCTATGACAATGAAGTCGTTCAGATTGCAAAAAACCTGAAACCGTCTGACCGCGGAGAGCTTGAAATAACGGACGTCAACAAAGAATATCTTCGCAAAGATGACCTTAAAGTAGAAATCCTTGGTCGCGGATTTGCCTGGATGGATATGGGAACCCACGAATCCATGCAGCAAGCCGCCAGTTATGTCCGGGCAGTCCAGAACCGGCAGGGGTTTAAAATCGCCTGTGTTGAAGAGATTGCTTATCGCCTGGGCTATATAAACAGCGACCAATTAAAGAAGATTGCAATGGAAATGATTAAAAATGATTATGGAAAATATCTTCATGAAATTTCTGAACTAAAGCCCTCGGAGCTTGTCAAATGGATGTAAATATCAAACAATTAGACCTTCCGGGAGTCTATATTATTGAACCGGCATGTTTTAAGGACCTTCGCGGTTTTTTCCTGGAAACCTTTCATCAGCAGAAATATGAAGCCGCCGGTATTGACCGGACATTTGTTCAGGACAATCAGTCCCATTCAAAAAAGGGGGTTCTTAGGGGACTTCATTATCAATTAAAACACCCCCAGGGAAAACTGATCTATGCGGTGACCGGCGCCATTTTTGATGTGGCGGTGGGCATTCGCGCAGGCTCTCCCACGTTCGGCAAATGGACAGGGGCGGAGTTATCGGCTGACAACAAGCGACAGATTTATGTCCCGGAAGGGTTTGCCCACGGATTTGTGGTTTTGAGTGAATCGGCGGACGTCATTTATAAATGCACGGATTTATATGCACCGGGTGATGAATACGGTATTTTATGGTCGGATACGGAAATCGGAATCAACTGGCCGGTTGAGACCCCGATCCTTTCCCCAAAAGACCTTGAAAATCCCAGGTTAAAAGAAATACCGCAAAAGTATTTGCCGGGCTCCCCGATGGATTAAGTGGG
>JAJRPH010000444.1 GCA_024280875.1 Deltaproteobacteria bacterium
GGCACTCATGGGAATGGCTTTGCCGTTTCCCAGCCCCTTTATCTTTCCATAGACAAATACCAGCGGGTCAAAGAAAAAATCGTATCCGGCGCTTCTCATGCCACTCTGGCGAAGAATCAGCGGGGAACCGATACCGCCGGCCGCAACGATGATTTTCGGTGCATATGCGCGAAAGGTTTCCTTGTTGTGTTTATACTGGACGCCGATGGCTGTTTTGTTTTCAATCAGCACTTTTTCCACTTTAGCGTAGTTGATCATCTTTGCGCCGTTTTCTAGTGCTTTATCAACAAAGTGCCGTGCGTCCCATTTGGCGCCATAGGGGCAGCCGTACATGCAGAGCTGGCATTTTGTTTTGCATTTTGAGGGATAGATGAACTTGTTCAGCTTATGGACATCGTAACCCAGATCTCCGGCACTTTCCAGAAAGGCTCTCGGGCCCGCATTCATGAGTTCATCCGGTAAAGGCACCATGGGAGCATCATTTTTCATTTCTTCCGCCTCGACCGAGATATCCACACCGTATTTTTTGAACATGTCAATCGGGGGGTCAAATGCCGTACCGCAGAAAATCAGAGAGCTGCCGCCGGTTGTAATGGCACGGACAACGGCAAGCGCCTGTTTTGTCATCACAACGCTTTTTCCGGGAATAAACGCACGGGGGATGGTCTTGAAAAAAGATCCTTTTTTGGGGTCGTTATCTCCCCACTCAAGGATGAGCACTTTTTTACCCTGTTTTGACAGGTCCATGGCGACGGTCGCGCCGCCGGGTCCGCTGCCGACAATAATTGCATCAAATTCTGTTTTGGGTTCTTTCATGATCCTTTCCTCCTTTGAAACGGTTTTACCATTTATATAAGTACCAGTATAAAACGCCGGAAAAGTGAAAACAATTTTGCAAATGGTTAGCTCAGGAAGAGAAGAGAAGCTTAAAAACAATGTGACAAAATGCTAACACTGTTTATAATGTCGACGGTCGACCGTCGACATTATAAACTATAATTAAATTGTTTTTTCCTCAGTGTCAAGAAAATTTTGAAACAGGATCAATTTTTCGAAACGCTGTTTGCGCCGTTTGTATACTATATAGCAAGAGCCGTGCCAGAAATGTTATTTTGTTTTATGTGCCTGGATTTAAAGTGATTTAGGGTCGTCGTGGCAGTTCGCTGAAAAATCCGGTCGACCGTATGCATGCCGATTTGGCATTCTAATGTGAGGATTATTAAAAGTTATAATAAAAATCAACTGGATAGAGTATATGCCACATTGGCATTCTTTGTGTCAGAACGGCAGTTTGGCGGTTTTTTCACCCGCAGGTAGGTCAGGTCGCGACCAATTGGGAGCTACCTGACAATCGGAATTGGCTTTTTAGGGAAACGCGATATACGATGTGCTGTCAGGGAGGGCCGCTTCGCGCCCACCCTGACCTACATTTTGTCAAATTCTTTGTATTTCTTCGATATTCATTATTTCTTGTTCGACATTCGGAATTTAAAAGATTTGCACTATTTAATATTTTGTAACTTTTTTGAGTTGCACCCGCCCAGAGAACCCGGCCTAATTATCCTGAATAATATTATATTGCTTCAGTTTTCGGTAAAACGAGCGCAAAGGGATCCCGGTGTGGGCGGCTGCATTTTTACGGTTCCACTGGTGCAGTTCCAGGGCTTTGATGATAATATTTTTTTCCGTGTTTTCCATAATAGATTGGTAGTTCCGGCCCGGACCAGTGGTATCTTGACCAGTGCGTTCTCGATCAGGCAAATGGTCTTTTTTCATTTCCGGTGTTTTGGGTGAAGGGGTCAATAAATCAATTTTACCCAGCGTGTAATATCGGTGAAGAACATTTTGAAGTTCCCGCACATTTCCGGGCCAGTCGTGGGACAGCAACGCTTCGAGCATATTGCCGGGAATGGACGGCGCCTGTTTATGTTGGCTGTGAATTTTAAGAAAATGCTCGATTAGCAAAGGGATGTCTTCTGCGCGATCCCGCAATGGCGGCAGGTGAATGGGGATGATATGGACCCGGTAGAAGAAATCTTCCCGCATCAGGCCTTTGCGAATAGCCACCTGGAGATCCCGGTTGGTGGCCGCGACCACCCGGGCATCTGACGTTTGGTTTTTCTGGGATCCTAATGGGGTGTAACTGCCGTCTTCTAAGGCCCGGAGCAGTTTAACCTGAAAATTTAAGCTGATTTCACCGAGTTCATCCAGAAAAAGGGTGCCTTGATGAGCCAGATCCATGAACCCTTTCTTGTCCGCATTTGCCCCGGTGAACGCGCCTTTTTTATATCCAAAAAACTCGCTTTCCAACAGGTTTTCAGGCAATGCCCCGCAATTGACCGGCACGAAATTGCCGTTTTTGCGATCACCCATTTCATGGATTTCTTTTGCCACCAGTTCTTTTCCGGTGCCGGATTCACCGTAAATAATCACCGACGCATCCGTGGTGGCAGCTTTTAGTATGAGTTCATAAACCTCCTGCATGGCCGGGCTTTTGCCGATAATACGGCCGAAGCGAAACCGGTCCTTTATGTCGGATCTCAGACGGATATTCTCCTTGCGCAGGTTTTCTTCCCGTTCACGCAACGCATCCGTCGCCGCTTTTCTTTCGGAAATATCAATAATAAATCCTTCAACCAGAAACAGTTCCCCGTTTTCATCGTAAATCGACCGGGCGCTCAACGAGACCCAGATGTGACTCCCGTCTTTGCGGCGAAAAGACACTTCAACGTCCGCCACGGTTTCATTTTTACGCAGTATGCGCAACGTTTTATTCCGTTGTTCGGGTAACGTATATAATTGGTGTTCAATATTCGTGATCTGCCGACATAGCTCCTCGGGAGAATCATACCCCAGGATCTGGGCCATGGACGGATTGGCGCTGATAAACTGTCCTTCAATGGTGGCTATAAAAATTCCTTCCACCGCGTTTTCGAAAATACTCCGGTATTTTTCTTCAGCTGTTCTGTGCTTTTCAAAAAGCAGGGTGTTTTCGATGGATATGGCAATCTGGGAAGTGAGCAGCTTGAGTACTTCAATCCGGTCCGGCGAAAATACATCCGATGCCAAACGGTTTTCAAGGTAGATAACGCCGGTCAGCTTTGACTGGTAGATGATGGGGATGCACAAAACAGACTTTGGGCGGTGTTCCCTGATATATGGATCATTGTTGAAGCGTCCCTCGGTGGCAGCATTTTTAAGCACCACGCATTCGCGGGTCCGGGCCGCATAATTGACCACTGCCAGGGATAGTTTTTCGGTTTCATCAGATGCTGAATCAAAAGATTGCACAAAAACCTCTTCAGTCTCTGCGATTCCCAGCGCGGCGATGCGCAGCCGGTCTTTTGAATTGAGCAGCAGGAAGCCTTTTTCCGCGCCCGCATTCTCGATGACGATCTTCATCATTGTGCGCAGCAGGTTATCCCGTAAAATCTCGGAAGATATTGCCTGGGACGCTTTCATGAGTGTTGCAAGATCAAGTCCCTGCTGGTTCCGGTCGATCTGCCGGGGCTTGTTAAGAGAAGTGTTATTTGCGACAATCGTGCTGTCGGGCCCGGCTTTTGAAAGTAAGGGGTGGTACTTTTCAAGCAGGTGCTCGATTTTGGCTGAAGCACCCCAAAAGCAATAGCATGAATATGCCTTTTGCATGAAGATTCCGGCAAATTCATGTCGATCCCGTTTAAGCCAGAATTTTGCCGCCAGTTCATTGGCCAGGGCTTCCTCATTAACGTATCCGTTTTCCCGTGCCAGGCAAATGGCACGGTCATAATGTTTAATCGCATCATCATTTTGTTTTAAGACCCTTGCTTTTTCCGCTTCCACCAGAAAGAATTTATGCGCATAGTTTGCAGGAGCAAAATCCATCCATTTTTTCATTTTGGCCTGGTTGGCGTTTATCCTAGCCAGGGTCTGGCCCTTTTTATCTTCGGTGAGCGTGTTGTAAATCGCTAATCGGCTGAGCGAATCATAGAGATTGCAGACTGGAATAACCACATTTCCGGGTACGCGTCCGGCCAGCTTTTCTGCCAGGTCTGCATGTTTAATCGCTTTTGGGTATGCTCCAAACAGATAACAGAGCATTGTCTTGCAAAAATGCATATAAAAAAGCGCCAGGGTATCATTGGCGTCATAAATTATCGGTTTCATAGTGGTTTCGTCAAAGATCTCTCCTTCAAGGCGGCCGGGCGTTTCATTTTTTCCCAGCAGGTTCAATACCGCCTGATGGAAAATTGAAAAATATATGTCCGCATGCATCTGTTTATTGTGCCTGGCATCATCGGTGAACCTTGCCATTTGACGCTCTATGTCCTCTAACGGGTTGCCGCAGAGAAAGGAGTGATAGCTGAAAAAAAACGTGCAGTAAGCTGCAAATTCATAATCCCCGGTTTCCAGTCCGGTGTAATGAGCTGATAATAAGGGTTCTAAGGATTCCCGCAAATGAAATTTCCAGTGATTGATCCCTGCATAGAAAATGGTATAGACTTCTGCTTCCAGCTCTCTGGCGTCAAAGCGATCAAGTAGTTCTAGTCCCAGTCGGCCGAATCGGAGGCCTGTTTCAATGTCGCCAATGTGACCGCAGAGAATGATCCCCAAGCCGCTGTATGCGATGGCTGAATTCGAAAAATTACCGTATCTAAAGGACAATTTCACCTGTTGGCAAACAAGAATAACGAACCATTCCCTTGACAGCTGGTAGGTGGCTCCGAATATGGATCCCATGATTTTCATGGCTGCGAGTTTGGAGGGATCAGTCATTTCGGCCAGGTCAGCCAGGTCCTCGACATTTGTTTGCGACAGGTCATTCATGGTTTCTTCAAGGATTTGACGAATATCATCTGTGGTCGGCTGTATTGGAAGGTCGATACCAATTTCCTTGAGAATTTCCCGGGTCATGTCTAAGGCTTCTATGCGACGGTTTTCTGATACTAAAGACAGGATTCTGGTTTGATAAATATCTGCGCGGTCTAAAATTGTCCGGGCATTTTGTATTACAACGTCCAGCAGCCTTTGTGTTTCTGTAAATTTCCCGCAGAGTCTCGCTGCTTCGGCACATTCCACGTGCAGTCTTAGTGTCAGGTTATATCGCCGCTGCCAGCTGTTCTCGTCTAAGAATCGTAACCCGATTGTATAATGGTTGAAAGCCGGTTCAAAAGCGGCAAGTGTCTTGGCTTTGTTACCGGCAACAAGGTTTAGTTCTGCGGTTTCATCGCGCTCCTGCCGGTCAACAATCAGGTCTTGCGCCATATTCAAATGATGAATCATGTCAAAGATGTTTTCTTCATAAAGGTGGGGGGCGATATTTTCAAACAGGAGTCCCCCGATTTTTAAGTGGACCGGTTTTTTGTTCTCTTCGGCGATCAATGCATAGGAGGCCTGGCGTACGCGATCATGCCGAAATTTAAAATTATCCGCCACGGCCGGCAGGATCTCTGTGCTTGTGTGTGTTATTTTATTTTGGGGGATTGTCACCACCAGGTCTTCGCGGATGGCCGGGAGAAGGTGTGTGAGGATCTCCTGGGTGGAATAATCGGTGATTGTCCGCAATATGTTTAAGTCAAAATTGCTGCCGATACAAGCCGCCATCATCATAATGTTTTGCGTGTCAGCCGGCATAAGTTCCAGGCGGCGCAAAAGCAGTTCCACAACGTTATCTGTAATGTCTAAAGCCCGGATGTTCGGGAGATTCCACTCCCAGTATCCTTGCCCGGCATTAAAGGACAGCAGGCGCTCCTGGTACAGCATAATCAAAAACTGGTTAACAAAAAACGGGTTGCCCCCGGTTTTGCCAACCACCAGCTCCGCCAGGGGGCTGACCGGCCTTTTTCCGCTTTGCAGTGTGTCCGCCATCAGGTGAATGATATCCGTAAGGTTTAACGGGTTTAAGTGGATCCGGGAAAAATCGTAATTTTCCTGTTCCAGGTTTTTTAAGGTTGCAAATAATGGATGGGTAGCGGTGACCTCGTTGTCTCGATAAGAGCCAATTAGAAACAGGTGGTGTACTCTTGTTTCCGTCATTACACCTTCAATCAGCTTGAGCGTAGCGGCATCCACCCATTGTAGGTCATCTAAGAAAATGACCAGCGGGTGTTTCGGTGAACAGAATACGAGGACAAAATCCATCATCACGCGATTGAACCGGTTCTGGGTTTCAACCGCATCGACTTTTTTAACCGGCGGCTGAGGGCCGATCACCAGTTCCATGTCCGGAATCACATCAATAATGATCTGGCCGTATACGCCCAGCGCAGACAACAGTCTTACCTTCCAGTGGCGAAGATTTTCCTCGCTTTCGGCCAGCAGTTGTTTGACCAGTTCGGCAAATGCAAGCACCAAAGCGCTGTAGGGA
>JAJRPH010000445.1 GCA_024280875.1 Deltaproteobacteria bacterium
GATATAAATTGCTCATCTTCAAAAAAAGCTAGCCCTTTGATGCCATGCCATGCGGACCGGTTTTTCACGGCCGGCAGCCACTGCATTAACGTGTTCTCCCCCTCACCAATAATAATGGCATCGATTTCAGGAAACCTGGTCAGGGTGTTTTGGGCATCAAACGAGACATGCGGCCCGCCCATAACCGTAATGGCTGATGGACAGTGCTGTTTGACTGCCTTTAAAATTTTAGCAGCGGCCAGAAAACTTATCGTCACCGACGTAGCGCCCACCACATCCGGCTGGAATTCATCCAGTTGACGCCATAATTTTTCCGGCGTGTACCGGCTGACAATATAATCAATAATTATCACTTCCGCACCGGCCGCTTCACACACTGCGGCAACATAGCAAATACCCAGGGGCGGGGATGGCGCTTCTTCCAAAGGATATGGCGGGGCAATCAACGCAACTTTCATATACAATTCTCATTCAGTTTGCTTGAGGGGCTTAAATACTTTATTATTTTAATCCCAAGTGGTTATAAATTTTGAAAAGTTAAAAAAATCCATCACGCGTCCCTGCGGGGCAGCTGATTGAATTTTTTTACATGACAGAAATGTTTTTTACTGTCAACGTGCAAACCGGTCTTGTGCCGCTTATTTAAAATCTAAATTGACTTAGGTAAAATATAAATCTCGTTGAAGCGATTCGTAAATTCTGATATACTTAGAAAAAAAGGAGTTGAACGATGGCTGTGATAACCATTTCAAGACAATTTGGCGCCGGAGGCAGAACCCTCGGAAAAATGATTGGCAAAAAACTGGCTTATCGCTTTCTTGATGATCTCATTCTTCAGGAAATAGCGAAACAGGCAAAGGTTTCTAAAAATATGGTCATTTCAATGGAAAGGACCGCAGGCAGCATGCTTTCCAAGATGATCTCCGGTTTACTTTCAAGTGACTATATCGACCGGATGATGGGTGAAGGCAGAGGGTATATGGATGAAGAAGTCTATGTTCAGGTGCTGCATGACGTGATGCTGAAACTGGCGTCCGAGGACAATGTCATCCTCACCGGGCGCGGCGGACAGTATATTCTGGAGGATTTTGAAGGCGCCTTTCATATTCTTCTGGTGGCAAATAAAAAAGACCGAATCGAATTTATGCAGCGCCACTATAATCTGTCTGATACAAAAGCGGAGGCGGCTGTCTTAAGTGGTGAAAGGAGGCGCACCAATCTTTATAAAAAATTCCGCAAAAAGGATTACAATGATCCGATTCATTACCACCTGGTTCTTAATATGAGCCGGATTTCCCTTGAAAAAGCGGCGGATTTGGTCGGCGATCTGGTGGAGGATTAAACTTTTTTATTTCAACTAATTAACAACAAAAAAAGGGGTTACAGTTTTAAAACTGCAACCCCTTTGAATATTCTGGCTGAGGGTCAAGGATTCGAACCTTGGTTAACGGGACCAGAACCCATCGTGCTACCACTACACTAACCCTCATCAGGTAAATTGTGTCAATAACGTAGCAATTGAACGGTGTCAAGTCAAATTTTTATTACCTGACTCTTGCATGAAAAGCTCTCATCAATCTCCATACAAAATTCAGGTATTCTATTTACCTGACTTTCTCAATATATGATACCGCATCGTAAAGCCTTGAAATCACCTTGTCTTTCCCAAGCGCCAGAATCATTTCAAAAATTCCGGGGCTAACGGTCTTTCCGGTCAGGGCCACGCGGACCGGCTGGGCAACCTTACCAAATCCAAGCCCGAAATCTTCCATCACCTGTTTAAAGATGTCTTCTAAATTTTTTTGATCAAATTCCGCAAGCCCGGCGATGCCGTCCGCCAGTTGTTTGATGGGCGCTAAAAGATCCGCTTTCAGAAACTTGACCGCCGCTTTTTCATCATACACCGGTTTTTCCTGAAAATAAAATTCAGCGCCTGCCGCCATTTCAATAAATGTTTTGCTCCGCGGCTTCAGTGTTTCAATCACGCCATATAAATAATCTCCAGCTTCCGCTGAAATGCCTTTTTCTTTTAAAAACGGCATCAGATGCGGAGCCAGGGATTCGGAAGAAGCGTTCCGGATGTGTTCGGCGTTTAATGCCAGCAATTTTTCCGGATTAAACACGCCGGCAGACCGGCCAATATGCTCAAGGTTAAATTTTTCAATCAGTTCTTCTATGGTAAAAAATTCCTGATCCCCGTGAGACCACCCGAGACGAACCAGAAAATTCACCATCGCTTCCGGGTGATAGCCCATATCCCGGTACGCGGTCACGGACATGGCGCCATGCCGCTTGCTGAGCCGGGATTTATCATGCCCGAGAACCATGGGAACGTGCCCGAAATCGGGAACTTTCGCCCCCAGCGCCTGGTAAAGAAGGATCTGCTTAGGCGTATTGCTAATATGATCATCACCGCGGATAATGGTATTGATCTTCATGGTAATGTCATCCACCACAACCGCCAGGTTATACATGGGCGACCCGTCACTTCGGGCAATAATAAAATCATCCAGTTCCGTGTTGGCAAAGGCAATATTTCCACGGATCTTGTCTTCCACCACGGTGGTTCCGGCCAGCGGCGCCTTGAAACGGACCACGGCGCCTTCCTGCCATTGAAGATTTTTCTCCCGGCAAGAACCGTCATATCTGGGTTTTCCGCCGCTTTTCCTGGCCTCTTCCCGCATCCGGTCCACCTGTTCCGGGGTGCAGGTGCAATAATAGGCGTTTCCGTCTGAAATCAGCTGGTCAATATGTTTTTTATATATATCAAATCGTTTTGATTGGAAATAAGGTCCTTCATCCCAGTCAATTCCCAGCCATGCCATTGCCTCGAAAATGGCGTCAACAGATTCCTGGGTGGATCGCTGCATATCCGTATCTTCGATTCGCAGAACGAACCGACCTTTTGTATGCCGGGCATACAGCCAGTTAAAAATCGCCGTCCGGGCTCCCCCTAAATGAAGATACCCCGTCGGGCTGGGGGGAAAGCGGGTAATGATTGTTTTGTCCATTGCTATAACACCTTGTTTTTTTGATCAACTTTTGTTTAAAAAGTTATTGACGAATCCGACCCTCACTGGCAATCAATAGCCGCTAATTGAATCTGAATTTTCAAAAATTTTCGACGTTAACACAATAACAAAGTAAATACAAGGAACAAAATATGGGGCAGCTTCGAATTCCCCCTTGACAACATATACGTTTTAACATACTAGTTTTAAACATAAAATTTATTGCTTAATAAATAAATAATTATAAATTCCAATAATTTAGGAGTTAGTTATGGCAGTACCAAAGCATAGAGTTTCAAAATCAAGACGTGACAAACGGCGAACACATCAAAAAACAGGTGCGCCTACCATTGTCGCCTGTCCGGAATGCGGCGAGGCCAAACTGCCCCATTTCGTATGTCCGGAATGCGGTGTTTATAAAGGTCGAAATATAACAGAAGCATCTGAATAATTTCATCAAACCTTTTTATTCCCGAAATTGAAAATCAGAGTCGATTGATATTTAACAGGTAACCGGCTTGCCTCGGTTTTCCGGATATTTTTATAAAACCGGATATTTATAGAATATGACCAGCGACATCAAACGAACGATTGTTGTAACCGGCGGTTCCAAAGGTATCGGGCGAGCCATATGCAAGGCGTTTGCCGCTCCGGGTGTTGGCGTATATTTTAATTTCAATTCTCCGGAATCAACCGGTCAGGATACTGCTGAAGAAATATCTGCGGCCGGAGGCGTTCCAAAGGGCATGCGGGTTGATGTTGCTTCGGAAACCAAAGTCACAGATTTTTTCAAAACCGTTTTAAATGAAACCGGCCGAATCGATGTGTTGGTCAATAATGCGGGAATTGCAAAAGACTCCCTGCTGCTACGGATGAAGGAAAAAGACTGGGATGATGTGATTCGTGTCAATTTAAAAGGCACTTTTAACTGCACAAAAACGGCAGCCAAAGCGATGCTGAAACAGCGCTACGGTCGGATCATCAATATCACATCCATTGCCGGGGTTGCCGGAAATCCCGGCCAGGCGAACTATGCGGCTTCAAAAGCCGGCATCATCGGTCTTACAAAAACCCTGGCCAGAGAACTCGGCTCCCGCGGAATTACGGTAAACGCAATCGCCCCAGGCTTTATAAAAACGGATATGACCGCCGGATTATCGGAAAAAACAGTGGGGGCAATTATTTCTCAAATACCTTTAGCCCGAGTCGGCACACCGGCGGACATTGCCGGGGTTGCCTTTTTTTTAGCTTCAAAAAATGCGGACTATATTACCGGACAAGTTATTCATGTGAATGGTGGGATGTATACCTAAATTAATGGAGAAATCTTTATGAAAATTGAAGAAAAAGTTAAAAAACTTATTGCGGAAAAACTGGATGTTGACCTCAGTGACGTTGTTCCTGAAGCATCTCTTATTGATGATCTCGGCGCGGATTCTCTGGCGATCGTTGAATTAATCATGACCATGGAAGAAGAATTCGACATTGAAGTCCCGGATGAAGACGCTGAAAGACTGGCAACTGTCAAAGAGGCAATCGCATACATCATCGAAAAATCATAAAACCCGATCCATTACATTTCGGAATCGGAACAGATATCAGGGACAAATAGATTTATGGAAAGCACAACGCCAATTGTTATGGGAAGCGACCATGCCGGTTATGCTTTAAAAGAATTTATCAAGGATTATCTGGTCGTTTCAAATTTTGAAGTTGAAGACTTCGGTCCCTTTAGCGAAGATTCGGTTGACTATTCGGACTACGGCAGGCTGGTTGCCGGCAAAGTTTCTTCCGGTGATTTTAATCGCGGGATTCTGATTTGCGGAACCGGGCTTGGAATGTCAATGGTGGCAAACCGTTTTAAAAATGTTCGGGCGGCCCTGTGTAACGGCCTTTTCTCGGCAATTATGAGTCGGCGTCATAATGATTCCAATATCCTTGTTTTAGGCGGCCGTGTTATTGGCATAGAACTCGCAAAAGAAATCGTTCAGATCTGGCTCAAAACACCTTTTGAAGGCGGACGTCATCAAAAACGGATTGAAAAATTTGACACGATAAAGAGCGGCCCCCTTTAAAATTAAATACGCTCTCAGGAGAATATAGTTTCAGGAGAATATAGTATTGGATGTGAAAGAAATTGAGAAAGTGGACCCGGAAATTGCCGACGCAATCTCCCGTGAATATCATCGGCAAAAAAATACTTTAGAGCTGATTGCATCTGAAAATATTGTCGGCCCGGCAATCATGTCCGCCCAGGCCAGCGTAATGACAAACAAATACGCCGAAGGATATCCGGGCAAAAGATATTATGGCGGCTGTGAAAATGTTGATATCGTTGAAACAAAAGCCATTGAACGTGCAAAAGCTCTGTTTGGGGCGGACTATGCAAATGTTCAGCCGCACTCCGGTTCCCAGGCCAATATGGCCGTCTATTTTGCGCTGCTGAAACCCGGGGACACCGTTTTGGGAATGAATCTGTCCCACGGCGGGCATTTGACCCATGGTGCAGCCGCCAGTTTTTCAGGCAAATTGTTCAACTTTGTTCATTACGGGGTGGCCAAAGAAACCGGCACCATTGATTATGACCGGTTGGCCGAACTGACAAAAGAACATCAGCCCAAAATGATCGTGGCCGGTGCCAGCGCTTACCCAAGATTTATTGATTTTGAGGCATTTCGGGATATTGCTAAATCAGTAAATGCTTACCTGATGGTTGACATGGCGCACATTGCCGGTCTGGTTGCCGGAGGCGTTCATCCCTCTCCGGTGCCGTATGCGGATATCATCACCTCAACCACCCATAAAACATTACGAGGCCCCCGGGGCGGCTTAATCCTGGCAACTGCGGAACTGGGACAAAAATTAAACAAGGAAATATTTCCCGGCATCCAGGGCGGTCCGCTGATGCATGTTATTGCAGCCAAAGCCGTGGCCTTTAAACTGGCCTTAGTCGATTCGTTCAAGGTATACCAGAAACAGATAGTTAAAAATGCGTCAACCCTGGCAGATTTTTTGATGGATAACGGTATCCGATTGGTATCCAACGGGACCGACAACCACATGATGCTGGTGGATTTAAGCAATCTGAATATCACTGGAAAAACTGCGGAACAAAAACTGGAGCATGCCGGCATCACCGTCAATAAAAATACAATCCCGTTTGAAACACAAAACCCCTTTGTTACAAGCGGCATTCGTATCGGCACACCGGCTGTCACCACACGGGGAATGAAAGAAGCAGAGATGAAGCGGATCGGCAAATTTATCGTGGATGTATTAAAGCAACCGGATAATGAAGAAGTGATCGACCGGGTTAAAGAAAACGTCTACAAACTATGTGCCGGTTTTCCACTTTATCCTGAAACCGACTAAGCCGGAATCGACAAAGCCGAAATCGAAAAAGACAGACGGATGAGAGCCATGACCGGTTCTCACAGAATTAGAGGGGAATAAAATCTATGACCGGTGAACAACGCCCATCCTGGGAAGAATATTTCATGGGCATCGCCCTCCTGGTGGCTAAACGCTCCACCTGCTTAAGGCGGGCTGTTGGCGCGCTGATCATCAAGGACAAACGCATCCTTGCAACCGGTTATAACGGCGCCCCCACCGGCATCAGTCATTGCGTAGAAGTCGGCTGTCTCCGCGAAACCATGAAAATTGAATCCGGCCAGCGGCATGAACTCTGCCGGGGGATTCATGCCGAACAGAATGCCATCATCCAGGCGGCTTATCACGGTGTTCAAATTAAAGACGCGAGTTTATACTGTACCAACCTGCCCTGTTCAATATGCACCAAAATGATTATCAACGCCGGTATCAAAAAAATATACTACCAGGAGGGCTATGCGGATGAGCTCTCAAAAGGCCTGCTTGCGGAAGCGGAACTTGAGGTGATACAACTCGATAATTCTTAATCTTACATCATGTAAAAGGATGGCTGAAAATGAAATGCCCCTATTGCCGTGATAACAACAACAAGGTGATCGATTCCAGACTAAGTAAAGACGGTAACGCGATTCGGAGACGGCGGGAATGTATTTCCTGCGAGCGGCGGTTTACCACCTATGAGTACATTGAAGATATTCCGCTCATGATCATTAAAAAAGACAAACGCCGGGAAGTTTTCAGCCGGGAAAAGGTGCGTTCGGGGCTTCAAAAAGCCTGTGAAAAGCGGGAAATCAGCATGAATGTGATCGAATCATACGTTGAAGAACTGGAACGGGATCTGAGAGAATCGGAAGCAAAGGAAATTCCATCCACCATTATCGGAGAAAAAATGATGGCAATCCTTCACAGCCTGGACAAAGTCGCCTATGTGCGTTTTGCTTCCGTGTATCGGGATTTCAAAGATGTGACTGATTTTGAAAATGAACTCAAAACATTAAAATAAACGACCCTGGGACCACAAGTAATTTATTTAAAAAATAATCCGAAATACACGACAATGGTTTCGCAGAAAAATTTTGCGAAACCATTGTGTGTTTAACAAACGAAAAATGAAAATCATGAACGACCGTCATTTTATGAAAATTGCACTGGAACTGGCAGCCAGGGGAAAGGGATATACTTCTCCGAATCCGATGGTCGGTGCTGTTGTGGTTAAAGACGGGCAGATTGTCGGCACGGGCTGGCATGAAAAA
>JAJRPH010000446.1 GCA_024280875.1 Deltaproteobacteria bacterium
GTTCGCCGATGGTGAAATGATGTTTTGTTACGGTTCCTATTTTGCCGTCTTCTTTGCTGTCTGTCGCTTGAATCAGAAAAACGAAATTGCCTTCACTATCTTCGCCAACCGCTGCTACGGGAACAATTAGTGCTTCTGAGGCTGCCTTTTTCATGAAAAAGAAAAATACGTTGGCTGCCATCCCCGACTTAATATCCGGACTTGGATCGGAAATACGAACACGTATCGGGTAGGTTGACGTGCCGGCATCCAGTGAATGCTTACACTTCATTGGTTGGAAGTGTATAAACAGTTGTACCCCCGTGAACGGGTACGATTTTTTCGAAATTTTCAATCTCGTGGACAGCTTGCTTAATGATAAATTCTTTGATAATACAAGAAAGCTTGAAAACAGGGGTTCTTGGTGGTTGTCTCTTTAAAAAGTCCAAAAAAATTAAAAAGACCTGTCTTTGCAGGTGATACGGATTATGAAATTTCTATTAAAATTGACTAAATGGCTGTTCTTTCTGACCGGCTTCGGTCTGGTTTCCGGTATTGTCGGATTTGTGGGAATTTATTTTTATTTTGCCAGCGACCTGCCGAAGATATCCTCTTTAAATGATTACCACCCCCCGATTATAACGTCTGTTTACTCGGATGATAACCGCAAAATAGCTGAATTCTATGAACAGCAGCGCATTATTATTCAGCTTTCAGAAATGCCGGATTTCTTGATTCAGGCGTTTGTAGCAGCTGAAGACTCCCGGTTTTATCAGCACGGGGGAATCGATCTGCACAGTATTTTAAGGGCGTTTTTTAAAAATTTGAAAGCCGGGGCAATCGTCCAGGGCGGCAGTACCATTACCCAGCAGGTCACCAAATCATTTCTGCTTACCCCGGAGAGAAGTTACCGGAGGAAGATCAAGGAAGCGATTTTAGCCTACCGTATTGACAGAAAATTTACAAAGGACCAGGTTCTTTTTCTGTATTTAAACCAGATTTACCTGGGTAATGGCGCTTACGGCGTGGAGGCAGCGGCACAGAATTATTACGGAAAACCTGCAAAAGCCATGAGCCTGGCGGAATGTGCCATGCTTGCCGGTCTTCCCCAGGCGCCCAGCCGGTATTCTCCGTTTAGATATCCGGAACGGGCCAAAAAAAGACAGATTTATGTCCTGCGGCGGATGGCTGCGGAAGGATATATTACAAAAGCTGAAGCAACAGAAGCGATCAATACGACACTGGATATCCGTCCCCGAAGAAACTGGTACCGGGAAAATGTACCGTATTATACGGAACAGGTCCGGCAAATGCTGGTGGACATGTTCGGACGGGAACAGGTCTATAACGAAGGCTTGCAGGTATATACTTGCGTAAATATTGAAATGCAGAAGATAGCCCGTGCCGCCATTAAAAAAGGCCTGTTTGGTCTGGATAAACGTCAGGGATACCGGGGTCCATTGGACCACCTGCAGCCGGGCCAGATCGAAGCATTCTCCCAGACCATTGAAGACCAATTAAGAAAAACGCCTTTACATGAAGAAATGATGATCAAAGGGGTGGTCATTCAGGTAAATGATCAAGCAGATCTCGTTACAGTCAGAATGGGCAATGAGCGGGGACTGATTGCACTCAATGATATGAAATGGGCGAGAAAACCTGCTCCGGAAGTGGATTATTTTGAAACTACCGTCAAGACTCCCAGCAAGGTTCTGAGTATGGGAGATGTCATTTATGTCCGCGTGATTAAAAAGGAAAAAGGGCAACAGACCTGGGATCTTGCGCTGGAACAGATTCCAAAAGTGGAATCCGCGCTCCTCTCCCAGGAAGCCGGAACCGGTGAGGTTAAAGTCATGGTCGGAGGGAGGGACTTTTCAACCAGCCAGTTTAACCGTGCCATTCAGTCTCAGCGTCAGCCCGGATCAGCGTTTAAACCAATCATATATGCGGCCGCCCTGGATAAAAATTTTACGCCGGCCACGGTGATCGTTGACTCTCCCATTGTTTATGAAGACACGGCGCATGACTTTACCTGGAAGCCGAATAATTATGATAAAACATTTCATGGGTTTACCTTATTCAGGGAAGGGTTGATCAAGTCACGAAACGTGATTACCATAAAAATTCTGAGGGACATCGGGATTGATTACACCATTAATTATGCCAGAAAAATGGGAATCACCGCAAAGCTGGACAGGGATCTGTCCCTTTCTTTAGGCTCCTCCGGTCTTTCCCTGCTGGAGCTGGTGAAAGCGTATTCCGTTTTTGCCAACCAGGGAGAACTGATTTCTCCGTGTTTTATCAAAAAAGTGGTGGACCGGGATGGAAACGTGCTGATGGAGTATAATTTCGAACCTAAGCAGGTGATTGAGGACAGCACGGCATATATTATTACCCATTTGATGGGAGAGGTGGTAAAATACGGCACCGGCTGGCGGGTCAAGGCGCTGAAACGACCCGTGGCCGGAAAAACCGGAACCACAAACAATTTAAATGACGCGTGGTTTATGGGGTATACCCCCCGGTATATCACCGGCGTGTGGGTCGGGTTTGATCACGAGCAGTCTTTGGGAAAAAAAGAAACCGGGTCCAGGGCAGCCAGCCCCATATGGCTTGATTTTATGCAGCAGACCCTGGAGGGCCAGCCGGTCAGGGTGTTCAAGGTGCCCGACAGCGTGGTGTTTGCAGAAATAGATACGGAAACGGGACTGCTCCCCATCCCGGAATCCAAAAATACGATTTTTGAATGCTTTAAAGAAGGAACAGCCCCCACGGAATATACCAAAAAACCGGATGCCATCACGGGAAAAGATGACTTTTTTAAAGAGGGAATTTAGTCTGTTAAACTTTTTTTATTGATCAACCGTTTCATGAAAGATGGGGTCGCCGAGTTTTTTTAACGAAAAATTGTAAAACACGTGATGCCCGTCATAATCCAGCACCCGCAAGTCGTCCTTCTGCCTGAGGTCGCCCATAATCACATTAAAGTGATTTCCATATTTTGACTTGACCATCTCCTCCGGAACTTCAAACCCGATAAATTTCTTGATTCCTTTTATTGCCAGCTTCTTGAGCAAACCGTCACTGGTCAGGGCGTTAAATGAAGTTAAAATAAGAATCGGACCGGTGCCTGTAAAAAGAATGCCTGCCTTCATGATTTTGCCTCCTTTTGTTGGATTTGATTTTTAAAAAATCGATATAGGCATCCATCAGACAGGAGAGTGTCAAAACGCGAAAGACAAGAAATGTTCGTGCGGAATAATTTGTTTTATAAGAAACAAGCTTCGCCTATATCTAATAACAAAATATTCATTGTCCTGATGATTTTCAAGGGGGTATCCTTGAAAAAAAATCGTTACTTCTTTTTTAGTGAAATTTATGTTCCGCCTGTTCTGCCAGTTTGATCTCCCCAAATTTTTCTTCATATCTTTTTAGATTATCACTTAACGCGTTGATAATCCTTTTAACATGGCCGGGAGTGACGATAATACGCGATACCAGGTGGGCCCCGGTCGGGGAATTGAGCAGCCAGTCGATGATAAATTCTTCCGGGCCATGGGCTATAAACATGGAGTTGCTGTATCGGCCCTGTGACATTTCTTCGTTTGCTTTAATCTGAATTTGCTTTGATTTTTTTTTTGGATCATCCATTTGTTGCTCCTTTTTTGTTTAGATATATAATCGATTTAGCAAAATAACAAAAAGATATACGAATATCAATCAAACACCCATATTTTTATTGAATCTTTATATGAAAATGCTCGGTATGACATTTTTATACTTTTGACAATTTTCCGGGCATGTTTTATTGTTTGTCCCAGTAAGTTTAGGAAAAGGTTATTATAAAAACAAATAAACACAATTACTTGAAAGTTTTAAGAATATTATGGCAAAGAAAAAAGAAGAAACATTTTATCTGATTACCTATCGAGATGCCAAAGACGCAAAGGTTTTATCCTTAAAAGCAAAAAAAGTCATGGATTCAACATTAGGACTTAGCTTTGTGGCCATTTCCGATTTTGTTTTTGATACCAAATCCGTTGTTATTAATCCGGAAGAAGAAGATCAGAAACGCCAGTTTGAGGGGGTAAAGTCACTGCACCTTTCCATCTATTCCATCATTTCCATCGAGGAAGTGGGAGAAGATCACAAAGGCCTGAAGTTTAAGAAGGACAAGTCCAACCTGGTCGTTCTTTCTTCAGAGCAACAGCAGCCAAAAGGAAAATAACAGAGACCTCATACTTGACAAACTCGTAAAAAGTCAGATTCCGATGGCAAAGAAAAAAGCTCCAAATTTGAGGCGCGCAAATCCTGAGTGATGATTTGTACTTAGCGTACCATGAAGAAACGAAAGATGAAGCGCAACAAAGAA
>JAJRPH010000447.1 GCA_024280875.1 Deltaproteobacteria bacterium
ATCATTTAATGCATCTTTTACATCATCGAGTTTAAAAGGTTTAATAACTGCTTCAATCTTTTTCATACGACCGCCTTATTATTATCTTGACATATTAATCTGATTTTCTTAATTATTTCTATACTATGAGCTAAATGAATTCTTTTTCTTCAGGGTAGTTTTTATCAACCAATTATAAATAGCAGGAAATAGCCAGTCTGTCTATAAATGTTTATTCTTTCTTCTATTTCAATGTTTTTCAGGGTGATAGTCCGTGACAGTGAAAATTTATGTCAATGATGACAATACGGCAACATTTATATGTCCCAAGTGCCAGAAAACAAACATTAAGGATTTAACCAACTTATATCCGGCAAAAAAAAATAACCCGCTTAAAAGCCAGGTGCGGCTGCGGGCATTCATATGAGGTCTTTCTGGAAAAACGAAAAAAGTTCAGAAAACAAACCGATCTAGTCGGCTCATATAAATACAAACAGGATACTCCAAACACTCAGGACAATATCGGTTCAATGTCCGTAAAGGACATTTCTTTTTCAGGCATCCGTATCAAATTGAGAATGATGCCCCGCTTCAAAGTCGGCGACACGCTTTATATTGAATTCCGCTTAGATGATGCCAACCGCTCACCCATCAAAAAAAAGGTGACTGTCATAAATATAGAAGGTCTCAACGCAGGGCTTGCATATACTTCTCCGCAAAACCACGACAGTGTTCTTGGGTTTTATCTTTTTAACTAGGCACTAGCATAAATACTGCTCCCATAACTGCTTTACCTGATCACGTATTTCAATGAACTGATCTCCTGGAAGCACGGCCGGCCGTTCCTGCAATGTCAGCCGGTGGATATAAAAACGAAACACCAGGTAAGCCTGCTTGAGAATATATGCTGTTTTATCATCGAAAATCCCGACCAGAGCCAGGCTGTTCAACTGCCGCACGACATCTGTCCATTTAATCAGAGATGGGAACCGGCCAGCGTTTAACAAAACAAGATATTGAACCAGAAATTCAATATCCACAATACCGCCCGGATCATTTTTTATATCAAATTTTATATCAAAATTCTCACCTGACGACACTGTCCGTTCCTCTCTCATCCGGGTCCGCATATCGCAAATGCCATCCTGAAGTCCGGATTTCTCCCTTTTCATTGAAAGAATCTCAACCCGGATCTTTTCAAACCGATCCCGGACACGAACATCACCGGTAATCGCCCGGGATTTGATTAGCGCTTGGTGCTCCCATGTCCATGCCTTTTTTTTCTGATAGTCCTCAAATCCGTCAATATGCGTGACCAGAATACCAGAACTTCCACTGGGTCTTAAGCGCATATCCGTTTCATATAATTTTCCGGTCCGGGTCATGGCGGTCATCAAATGAATGATCCGCTGACCTAAACGAACATAGAACTGGGCATTATCAACCGGCGGCAATTGACCGCCCCTGGTATTTCCTTTTTCACCGGTATGCAGAAAAACCAGATCAAGATCCGACCCGTAACCTAACTCAATCCCGCCCAGTTTACCGTAAGCGATGACGCCAAACCCTTTTTGATCAGAATTAATTTCACCAGAAGGAACCCCGTATTTTTCGACCAGATGATCCCATGCCATATTCATCACCCAGTCAAGAATTGTTTCCGCCAGACAGGTTAAACGGTCGCTGACCTTCATCAACGGCAGAAGGCCGGCCACATCGGCCGCACAAATACGAAGCGTATTGATTTGCTTGAAAATTCTCAAATCATCCATCTGGTATTCCAGATCCGCTTCCGGCCGCCGTTCGAATCGTTGTTTGATCTCTTTTTTTAGATCTTCTTTTTCAACCGGCGCATAAAGGGTCCGGGGATCAAGCAGTTCATCAAGCAGAAGGGGATGACGGGATAAAAAAGACATGATCCAGGGGCTGGCTCCGGCCAGCCGGACCAGATGTACCAGTGCATCCGTATTTTCGATTAACAGGGAAACATAACAGGAACGGCCGCGAACAGCTTTAATTAACTGAAGAATCCGTTTCAGAACCTGGCCGGGATCTTCCGATACGGCAGACGCTTTCATAATATGCGGCACCAGAAGATTGATCCGTTTTCGGCTCTGCAGGCTGACTTCTCTTGATTTAACTATTTCCAGAAAATTTTGAAGAACCGCCAATCCCTCATCCGGCGGATCAAAACCAATTTTTTTGAGCAGCGCCAGATTCGCGTCCCTGTTGGACAAATTGTTCCAAACCTCAAGAATGCTTTCCATTTGCGGATCGATCTGGCTCTCCGAATCCCCCCTGACCAGCAATGCGCGAAAATGATTGTGCACTTTACCCATATGATCAACCAGGGACTCTGAAAAACCCTGCCAGTCCGCAAAACCCATCGACAAGGCCAGACGGCATCTGCCGCGTAAATCCTCCGGAAGGCTATGGGTCTGGCGATCATCGAACATCTGCAGCCGGTTTTCCACATACCTCAAAAATACATACGCGTCCGTGAGTTCATCTTTCACATGTTCAGAGATATTGCTGTCATTGGCCAGAGTTTGCAAAATGGCCAGAATGCCGCGTTTCTGATAATCAATATTGATACCGCCCCTGATCAGCTGAAAAATCTGGCCAAAAAATTCCACTTCACGGATGCCGCCGGGGCCGAGCTTGATGTTGGCATTCATCCCTTTTCGGGTGACTTCACGCTCTATTTTCCGTTTCATCTCCCGCAGAGATTCAAATGTACCGTAATCAAGATACCGTCGGTACACAAAGGGTTTTAAACGATCCAGCAACGCATTGCCCAAGGATTTATCGCCGGCAACAACCCTTGCCTTGATCATTGCATAACGCTCCCATTCGCGCCCCTGTTCCTGGTAGTAGGATTCCATTGCATCAAAGCTCATGACAATCGGGCCGGACTCTCCATACGGGCGAAGCCGGGCATCCACACGGAATACAAACCCCTCCGTCATGTTCTTTCCGATCACATCCATCAGGCGTCGGCACAGGCGGGCAAAAAACTCTTCATTGGATATGGACTTGTCGGGGTCTTTCGTTTTTCCGGTTTCCGGAAAAACAAACATCAAATCAATGTCTGATGAAAAATTCAATTCCAGGCCCCCGAGTTTCCCGAAACCGATCACCACAAGGCGTTGCTCTTGGCCGCTTTTCCCGACCGGAGTGCCGTAATCTTCGATCATTTGTTGATATATTGCTGACAGTGCGCTTTCCAGACACGCATCTGCAAATGCTGACAGGTCAGCCATAGTCTCGAAAAGATCCGCCCGCCCCGAAAGATCCCGAAATGCAATACGGATCATCTCCCGCGTCCGGATTTTTCTCAAGATTTCAGACACCGTCTCAATATCCCACACATGACGGCACTGCCCGGCGATTCTGCTTTCATACACACCGGCATCATAGGATCTGAACAAATCTCCAGTTTCAATCAAATCATAAAACATGTCCGGGTTCCGGGTACATCGTTTGGCCAGATAATTGCTGAAAACAAATATTTGTTTTAAACTCTCAACAATTTCGTGGTTACCCAAGAACCCGAGATTTCTCTTTTCACATGCCTGAATAAACACGCCCCACTTCTCTTTGGCAAACGCATGCAATTCCTGGGATAAGTCGTTTTTATAATGAATGGGATTTATTTGAAACGGAACAGATGCCATATTTAATTCACATTCCTAAATAGTGCTCGAACGAAAACCGCCAATTTTCCCAATTTCTGCGTTGGGCTCGAATTTTAATCCTCAAAATACTCCATGTATTCCTCCGGTTAAAATTCTTGCCCGCCTTGAACTTGAAAAAATTTTCAGGTTTTCGTTCAGGCACTAAATATCAATTTTGAGCCAGGGTATATTCGGCCAGCAGGCTGTTTTTCCAGTAATCATTTTCAGGCTGTGAAAAAAAAGCCTTAAAAAGCACAAGGCTTTGCTGACGCAATACATGGGGAACAATCGAAACGTCACTTTCTCTGTATAGAGGGGCTGCTTTTGACAGATCACATCTCGTTCCTCCGCCCATCACATCTTCATATGCATACACGATTCTATTTATGCCACTGATCAGAATGGCGCCAAAGCACATCAGGCAGGGCTCCATGGTGCAATACAGCGTCAGTTCATTCATACGTTCAACGGCATTTTTCTCATAAAGTGCTCTTAATGCCACGAGCTCAGCATGATCAATCTCGTTTGATTGCTGCCCGCTTGTGCTACGGCGAAAACCGGCGGCAAGGATATTCTTTTTATCTGCAATAACGCATCCCACAGGAAATTCCCCGACTGAGAAAGCATTTTCGGCCTGGACCAATGCTTTTTTCATAAAATATTCATCCGTCATTTTTTCTTCCCTGTCCTGAGCAACCAACTTATAACCGGATAACCAGTTTATAATATAAAACTTTCTATTTACTGGATATCAATTCACGACTTTTTTGTAAAGGTTCAAAAACCAGTGGTTGCGCAAATAGTGACAGAATCAGAGGGCCATTGACAATAATGAAGTTTTTAGTTAATGATTAAATAAGTTAAAAATTTCTCTTATCTTAGTGCACTATCAACAAGGAAAGAATATGATCATTGGACTGGACGTTGGTGGAACACATACGGATATCGTCCTTGTCGGAGAAAACGGGCTGGAAAGAAAAATCAAAGTTCCGACAGATACCTCAGCTCTTTTTCAAACAGTGTTAACCGGCATTGAAAAAGTCACCGAAAACATTCCTTCTGAAAAAATCAAATATGCGGTTCTCAGCACAACCCTGACGACCAATGCCATTGTCCGGGACAAGCTATCACCTGCCGGGATGATTGTTTCCGGAGGTCCGGGAATTGACCCTGAAGTATTCCGCACCAACGATCATTATTTCACCGTCTCCGGCTCCATTGATCATAGCGGAAAAGAAATCAAACCCATTGACAAAAACCAGATCGAAGAGATCGCCCGCCGGCTCAAATCAGAAGGAATCCGGCATGTGGGCGTGGTGGGTAAATTTTCAGCCCGGAATCCGGATCATGAACTTGCGATTGAAAAAATTTTATCCCCCTATTTTGATAAAATATTTTTAGGCCACCGGACTTCAGGCCATCTCAATTTTCCCCGCAGAATCGACACCACATTTTTAAACGCATCCGTGTATCCG
>JAJRPH010000448.1 GCA_024280875.1 Deltaproteobacteria bacterium
GAAGGGGCATGAAATAATAGCCCGGGGCATCACCTCGGGGGAAAATAGAAAATAGACTCAGCCCTGAAAGGGTGAAACATAATGTAATGGCATAAATTGAGATTTCTTCAAATAGAATCGATGAACCGTGAGGCAATGCTGTCGGCAAACAACATGCCTTTTCGGGTCAACCGACATTTATCGTTAATCATTTCGACATATCCGTCATATCCGTCATATCCGTCAGATTCATAGGTTGACACGACTGCACCAAACCGCCGGTTAAAATCGATATGAAATCGCTTTTCAAAATCCGGAATTGAGATGCCGTCAACACATCTCAATCTCAAATAAAGCGTTTCCATCATCAGTTGTCTGAAGTTCAATTCTTCTGTTTCTTCAATTGGAAGTTGTCCCTGCCCTGTTCTACGCAGATATGCCTCAAGGGAACGAACATTCCAGGACCGCCGGTTATCGATCAAGGAATGAGCCGAAGGCCCCAAGCCGATGTAAGGCGCATGCGTCCAGTACTTTTGATTATGCTTTGAGCGGGTCCGTCGTGAGACTGAAAAACTGGAGACCTCATACTGGTTAAACCCGCTGTCTTCCAGGTATTGGACAGTAAATTCATACAGAAGCCCCACATTTTTTTCCGGAAGCACATGAAAACAACCGTTTCGCAGATTGTTCTCCATCCGTGTGCCTGGCTCATAGGTCAGCATGTAGCAGGAAAGGTGTTGGGGGCTTAAACTGAGCGCTGTCTGAAGATCCGCTTGCCACATACGCTCAGTCTGTCCAGGAAGACCGTAAATAAGATCAAGCCCGACATTATCAAATCCGGCGGTCCGGGCAAATTCAACGGATTGAAAGGCCTCTTCTGCCGTGTGAATCCGCGAAAGAAATTCAAGGGCTAAATCTGAAAACGACTGAACACCGAGATTGATGCGGTTAACACCGGCCTGCCGAAAGCCTGCCAGTTTTTCCGCATTCACGGTTCCGGGATTTGCTTCAAGGGTGATTTCTGCATTGGGCGCTACCTGAAACCGGTTGCCAGCTGCGTCAATCAACAACTGAATCTGTACAGGTTCCAGCAGAGACGGGGTTCCGCCACCGATATAAAGGGTATCGGCATGAAACGGAAAATCCACCGTCATATTCATCTCATCGATTAAAGAATCAACAAATACCGGTATTTTGCCCAAGTCCGTGCAGGAAAAAAAATCACAGTAGACGCATTTTTTAACACAAAACGGCACATGGATGTATATCCCGCCTTTTTGTTTTTTTGCTTGACCCATCAAACCTACACCTGAATCATCATTGAATTCCGACCTGAAATTCGAAACGAAACCAGAAAATTTTTTCAAGTTCAAGGCGGGCGATAATTTTAACCACAGACATACAAATAGTATTTTGAGGATTAAAACTTGAGCCCAACAAAGAAATTGGAAAAATTAGCGGTTTTCGTTTCGATTTTCTAGATAAACCGCTTCATGAGCTCATCAATCACCTGATCAACATTTTCAGGATCAACGCCATACTGGCGGCATGTTTCCTCCGCCCGGACAACCAACGAAGAATTATTCAAGTCACTCAAGCGGGAAAACAAACCCATTCGACGGCCGGCCTGGTAGAGCATCCGCTGGTGAGGATCCATTTCAAGAAATTGTCGGATCACCCCGGTGATGCGGTCTTTATCCTCCGGATATTTTCCTTCAACTTCTTCAAAAAGGTTTAAAATATGATCGCTTTTGATGATACTGGTGATACCCTCTAAAGTTTCCAGAAATAATAAGAGTTCTTTGGCTGTTTCTACATCTGTGAGTTTTTCAAACCGGCCGGAAGCATATTCATCATAGAGCGCAACACTGTTTGGAATTGCCAGGGTCCGGAGCCGGATAAAATCCGGGTTAATTTGGTTCAAGGCATCCGCAGTTTCCAGAGCGTGTATTTTAGATAATCTTTTTCCGCCCAACCCGGGCATAACGTATTCAGACAGCTCAATCCCGGCTTTTTTAACTTTCTGCCCGGCTTTGATCTGGGTCAGTTTATCAACGCCTTTTTTTACAAGCTTTAGCACCTCATCCGAACCGGATTCCAGTCCGATATGAATCCGGTTGAGTCCGGCTTGTGCAAATGCTTTTAAATCTTCATCTGAAATCCGGGCGACGGTGTGGGATCTGGCATAGGATGTGATTCGATCCATCCACGGGAAACATTTCATCAAATGCCGCAGTATTTCGACTAAATCCTTTGGTTTGATGATCAGACTGTTGGCATCCTGGAGAAAAGCAGACTGCATACCGCAGGCAAACCAGTTCACGGCTGCTTGAAAAGCCTGGAGTTCCGAAACATCCAGTTTTGTATGATAAATATTTAATTCTTCACGGGAAATTTGACCGTAATCATTACCCATCTGTCGGAGTGCATTGATATGACGGCTGATGTCATCAATGTCCTGAATCACTTGGTTCACCGACCGCAGTGAAAATGTTGCTCCTTTGTAAACCGGACAAAACGTGCACCGGTTCCACGGACAATTCCGTGTAATTCGAATCAGGAGACTGTTAGCCTCGCTTGGGGGCCGAATCGGACCCTGTTCAAAACCGTTGTATGTTTTTTCTTTTTCCCTTGAACCAGCCATAAATATATGCTCTCCTTACTGATTAGAAAAGATACAGGCCAAAATTTATGTTCTATCTACCTGAGTAATTAACATAAAACAAATATTTAGATTGTACAGGAATAAATGAAAAAGCGACTGCTTATTTTATTGGCTGCCGGGCTGATTTTCATCGGAATCCCGGCCTATTTTTGTGCGGATATTTATTTTTACGCTAATCATACGGCCGACCTGTCAAATCCGAAAAAAGTTATCATCTCAATTTCTCCCGGCCAAAGCTTTAATAAAATCGTGGATGATTTATCTCGTAAAAAGCTTGTTACCTCTCCGAAAAAATTCAAGTTGATTGCCAGGGTCAATAAATCCGACAGGAAGATCATTGCCGGTGAATATGAATTCTCTATGGGCATATCACCAATGGAAATCCTGAAACAATTAACAGACGGTTCTGTCCGGCTCCACAGGCTGTCTTTTCCAGAAGGATTTAATATCCATCAGATTGCCGAAAATGTTGAGGCAGCCGGATTTTGCGATCAAAAATCGTTTATCAGCGCGGCATGCGACGAAGAATTTGTCCGGCAAATGGAGATATCCGCAACCACCTTTGAAGGATTCCTGTTTCCGGATACCTATTATTTTTCTAAAGATGTCTCACCACAGCAGATTATTTCCGCCATGGTCGCCCGATTCCATAGCGCATGGCTGCCTAAATGGGAAACCCGGTCAAAGGAAATGGGATTTTCAGTCAATGAAATTATTACACTGGCATCGATTATTGAAAAAGAAACCGGGGTGGCGACCGAACGGCCGATTATTTCATCTGTTTTTCACAACCGGCTTCGACGGAAAATGCGGCTTGCAACTGATCCTACGGTTATTTACGGGATAAAGAATTTTAACGGCAATATCACCAAAAAAGATCTAAACACGTATACGCCGTATAACACGTATATGATTAGTGGCCTGCCCCCCGGCCCCATCGCGAACCCGGGATCAGAATCGATTAAAGCAGCACTTTATCCGGCAAAAACAAATTATGTATACTTTGTGGCAAAGCGAGACAAAACACACTATTTTTCTTCCACCCTTGCAGAACATAATCGGGCGGTCCGAAAATATCAGTTAAGAAGGAGATGAACATTGAACGTCGTAAATCCAAAGATAGATATTATTAAATTTTATAAATCTGAGGAGCGGAGCGACATCATCATTCGATGTTCGATGTTGGACGTTCGATGTTCATCTTTTATTTCTTCCTTGTTGCCCGGGAATAAACATCCATACCAAGATCACCGACCGGCCTGGCCGGGTCCTTCAAAGCATAATAACCGGTCGCGGCAATCATTGCCGCATTATCACCGCACAATTCAATGGATGGCAAAAAAACAGTCAGACCATACTTTTGTGCAGATTCCGTCACGTTATCTCTGAGGCGCTGGTTTGCTGCCACCCCTCCGACCAGTGCCACATGACGACAATTTTTTTCTCTTGCCGCGGCAATGATCTTATATGTCAGAACATCCACGACAGACTCCTGAAATGCTGCCGCAATATCCGCAACCTGATCTTGATACTCATCCTGATGGGTTTGGATATATCGATTGACCGCACTTTTTAATCCGCTGAAACTGAAATTAAACTCATTTTTATCAAGATAAGGACGGGGAAATTTGATTTTTTCCGGATCTCCGGTTTTGGCCAGTTCCGAAATGACGTTGCCACCCGGATATCCCAGGCCAAGCATTTTAGCGACTTTATCAAATGCTTCACCAGCCGCATCATCAAACGTCTGCCCCAGGCATTCGATTTGGGTGTGCGATGCCACATAATAAAGACTCGTGTGTCCGCCGGATGCCAAAAGTGCAATATAAGGGAATTCCGGTGAAGGGGATTCTAAAAAAACAGAGTTGATATGCCCTTCAAGATGATCAACCCCCACCCACGGTATGTCTGAGGCATAGGCAAACGATTTGCCAAAACAAAATCCCACCAGCAGGGCACCGACAAGCCCCGGCCCCCGGGTGACCGCCACGGCATCAACCTGTTTTGCTTCAATTCCGGCCATCTGCAGGGCTTCGCTGACCACTGGCACAATCATTTCCATATGCTTGCGCGAGGCAAGTTCAGGCACCACACCGCCGTATGGATGGTGGATTTCCACCTGAGATGACACAACAGACGACAAAACGACAACACCGTCTTCCACCACTGCGGCGGCAGTTTCATCGCAGGAACTTTCGATGCCAAGAATTTTAATTTTCTATACCCACTTGACCCGTTTATCACCCGACTTTTTCGCATGAACGACTTCACCTATGATATAGGCTTTTTCATTCATTCCAGCAACGCGCTCAACAACATCCTGGGCGGCATCTGCCGGGACAACGGCGATCATACCGATACCGTTGTTGAAAGTCCGCCACATTTCCGAACCTTTAATATTTCCGGCATCCTTTAAAAAACTGAAAACCGGCGGAATGTCCCATGCTCCTTTTGTAATTTCCACGTTTACGGATGAGGGCAGGATTCTGACCACATTATCTTCGATACCCCCGCCGGTAATATGGGCCAGTCCATGAATCGGCAGATCCTTGATCAGACACAAAATAATTTCAGTATATATCTTGGTGGGTGTAATCAGTTCTTCACCCAGGGTTTTCTCAAATTCAGGAATATAGGAGTCCACTTTCAGTTTTAAAACATCAAAACAAATCTTTCGGACCAGGGAATATCCATTGCTGTGAAGACCGGTTGACGCAATTCCGACAAGCTTGTGACCGACCCGGACCTCGGAACTGTCCACGATTTTATCATTATCAACGATCCCGACTGAAAATCCGGCCAGATCGTATTCATTGTTGCTGTAAAGACCGGGCATTTCAGCCGTCTCACCGCCGATCAGTGCACATTGTGACTGGCAGCATCCCTCGGCAACGCCTTTGACGATATTCTCGGCGACACGTGGATTCAATTCCCCCATTGAAAGATAATCCAGAAAGAAAAGCGGCTTGGCGCCCTGGACCACCACATCATTCACACACATGGCCACCAGATCAATACCAATGGTATCGTGCTTGTCCATCATAAAAGCAATTTTTAATTTTGTGCCCACACCGTCTGTGGAACTGACAAGTACAGGGCGTTTATACTCAGCAGTATTTAAAGAGAAAAGTCCGCCAAACCCCCCGATCTCCCCCATTACCCCGGATCGGGGCGTATTGGATGCAATTTTCTTTATTGCATCCACAAAAATGTTGGCTTTATCAATATCAACACCAGCATCTGCATAAGTTAACGAATCTTTTGATTTACTCATTGGTTATATTTGCCCTGATTTAATTTTTTCATTTACTAAAAAAATTGATTTGGTAACGTAATCAGCCCTAAAAGTCAAAACAATTTTTTTGACATCAGTTGTTTAGTGGTGTAATTAGACACAACATTATTCATGAATAGGGTCCACCTGAAAAGAAATGGTACATTTATGATCAGGTGGTCCCAAAGTTACAGTAAACAGAGAAGAGGTCGAACATGAGAACTTTCGCAAGGCTGAACCGACTCCCAAAATATGTTTTTGCCGCTGTAAACCAAATTAAAATGGATGCCCGGCATGCCGGTGAAGATATCGTGGATCTGGGAATGGGAAACCCGGATTTAGGTACCCCCCAACATATCGTCGACAAACTGACAGAGGCAGCGCAAAAGCCTCAAAATCACAGGTATTCCGCCTCAATGGGAATCAGAAAGCTGAGAATGGCTATCGCGGACTGGTATAAACGACGCTATGATGTTGATATCGATCCGGAAAGCGAAGCGATTGTCACTATCGGCGCTAAAGAAGGAATATCTCATTTGATGCTGGTGACCACCGGACCGGGCGATGTGGTTCTGTCCCCGAACCCGACCTATCCTATTCATCCGTATGCTTCAATTATATCCGGAGCGGATGTCCGTTATGTACCCCTGGGCCCGGACACGGATTTTTTTGAAAACCTGATCGCCACCACAAAACAGACCTGGCCCAAGCCCAAGGTGCTCATTCTCTGTTTTCCGCATAACCCGACCACGGAAACCGTGGAACTTGAGTTTTTTGAAAAGGTAGTCGCATTTGCCAAAGAGCATGATATCCTGATCATCCATGACTTTGCCTATGCAGACATCGTTTTTGACGGCTACAAACCGCCCAGCTTTTTACAGGCCAAAGGCGCCAAAGATGTGGGCGTGGAATTTTTTTCCTTGTCCAAAAGTTATAGCATGGCTGGCTGGCGTGTCGGTTTTTGCGTAGGAAATGCAGAAACTGTGGGTGCCTTAAGACGCATTAAAAGCTACCTGGACTACGGTATATTTCAACCCATACAGATCGCTTCGATTATCGCTTTGAACGGTCCACAGGACTGCGTTTCCGAAATTTGCGGCACGTATAAATCCAGAAGGGACGCTCTTGTTAACGGCTTAAATCGGGCCGGGTGGAAAATAACTCCCCCAAAAGCCACCATGTTTGTCTGGGCAAAAATTCCGGATCAATATATTGATATGGGTTCAGTTGAATTCTCTAAAATGCTGATCAGGGAAGCCAGGGTAGCGGTTTCTCCGGGTGTCGGTTTTGGTGAATATGGTGATGACTATGTGAGATTTGCCCTGATTGAAAATAACATGCGCATCAATCAGGCGGTCAGGGGCATTAAAAAAATTTTGTAACACGTGCTTTTCCAGAAATAAGCCCTTATGAACGGGCACTAACCATCAAGGAACGAACTTTATGAAAGAAATCAAAATCGGCATACTTGGTTTGGGAACGGTCGGAACCGGAGTCGCCAAAATTCTTTATAATAACGCTCCGCTGATCACGGCCAGGCTTGGCGCAAAACTGACACTGAAAAAAGCCGCCGACTTAGACATTCAAAGAGATCGCGGCATAGAATTTGATGACGGTACGTTAACGACGGACCCTCTTGAAGTGATCAATGATCCGGATATCGACATCGTTCTTGAGATGATCGGCGGAGAAACTATTGCCAAAGATCTCATTATAAAAGCCATCAATAACGGCAAGCATATTGTTACGGCAAACAAGGCGCTGTTGGCGTCTTCCGGAAATATGCTGTTTAAAACTGCTGCGGAAAAAGGCGTGTCCATTGCCTTTGAACCCAGTGTCGGCGGATGCATGCCGATTATTAAAACCATACGGGAAAGCCTGGTTGGCAACCGCATTGCCTCCATTTCCGGAATCTTAAACGGCACATGCAACTATATTTTATCCAAGATAACCAATGAAGGAGTTTCATTCGACGATGCTCTGTCTGAAGCTCAGGCGGAAGGGTTTGCCGAATCAGACCCGACACTGGATATTGAAGGTTTTGACACAGCTCATAAACTGGCAATTCTTTCCTCAATTGCCTATGGCACGAAAATAGACCTCAATGATATTTATGTTGAAGGAATTTCAAATATCACTGCCACAGATATTGAGTTTGCCAACCAGTGCGGCTACAGGATTAAGCTGCTTGCAATCACAAAATTTACGGGAAATGCTATTGACGCCAGGGTTCACCCAACTATGATCCCGTTTTCCAACCCACTGTCTAATGTCAACGGATCATTAAATGCCGTAACCATTTCCGGGGATGCGATTGGTGATATGATGCTTTACGGGCATGGCGCAGGGATGATGCCAACCGCCAGCGCGGCGATCAGCGATGTAATTGACATTGCCCGGAACCTGATAAGCGGCACCCAGACAAGAGTCCCCATGCTTTCGTTCCAGATGGAACAAATCAAGAAAATCCCTGCCCAGCCGATTGAAGAGATCTCAACGTATTATTACATCAGGTTTTCCGCCTTGGATCAGCCGGGCGTGCTTTCAAAAATTTCCGGTATTCTGGGTGACCATAAAATCAGCATCAAATCCGTTCATCAAACAGAGCGAAAATTAAACGGTGCGGTTCCGATTTTTATGCTCACACATCAGGCAAAGGAAGCTGAAATACAAAAAGCGCTGTCTAAAATTTCATCTTTGGACATTATTACGGTTGCGCCCTCCTTGATCAGAATTGAAGGGACCAATTAAGATGGCTAAGTTAAAAGTCCCATCTACTGCGTTGCCGTAGTTTTTCAGACTTTCAATATACGACTTCACTGCTGTCCGGTTAACTTTTTTTACTACAATATAACACCTTGATTATTAATATGATACTTGCAATTTTATTTTTTGAGATAGCGTTTTCGGTTTTTTTGTTATTTTTCGCCTCCGGCGAGGTTTTTTTATTATAA
>JAJRPH010000449.1 GCA_024280875.1 Deltaproteobacteria bacterium
ATTATCGGCGGCCTCATTGCGCCGGGTGCGGCAGAAATATTTTTTCGCGGCGTAATATATGGATATGTGAAAGGGCTGCTATGGAAGAAAATACATAAATGGGCGATTCCGGCGGCAGTGATAATCAGCACCTGGCTGTTTGTAACAGCCCATCAGGGAAATGCTGGAATCCCGTTGCCGCAGCTGGTCGGAGGGATTGTTTTCTGCGTATCATATGAAAAGGAGAAATCGCTCTTGATCCCGATTATGATCCATTCGATAGGCAATCTGGCTCTGTTCACTGCTTCATTCTTTTGAGATACAATCTTTTAAACAGGTGGTTTCTGTTGATCCAGAACGGCGCGGACGGTTGTGGCCAGTTTTTGAAAAGTCAGCGGTTTAAAGATTAACGCCTTTAAACCTATATTCTTCGCAGTTTTCTCATCTATTTTCGGATTATAACCAGTGCAGATAACGATCGGAATATCCGAACGAATTTTGATCATTTTTTGGGCGAGTTCATCTCCATTCATTTCCGGCATTGTCATATCCGAGATGATTAAATCATATTTTTCCGGTGATTTTCTGAACTCGTTTAACGCGTAATCGCTCTTATTATACGATTCAACTGAATAACCAAGGTATTCCAGCATTTCACGGCCGGTATCAATTATGGATTCCTCATCATCAACCAGCAAAATATGCTCTTTGCCGACGGGGAGCAAAGATTTGGTCTCAAAGGCGTCATCACTATCTTTTATGTTTTTATCATTAATGACCGGCAAATAGACAAAAAAGTCCGTGCCGACGCCGGATTTGCTTGAAAATAAAATATTGCCACCATGTTTTTTTACAATACTTTGTGCCACCGCAAGCCCGAGACCCGTTCCCACTCCTTGCGCCTTGGTAGTATAATACGGATCAAAAATTTTTTTCCGGTCTTCTTTTGGAATCCCGTATCCTGTATCGCTGATAGTCAGTTTTACGTATTCCCCTGATTTTATATCCTGGTCATTTTTTCTGACATTTGATAAGAATTCTTCAATTTCAAGCGTTACTGTCAAGGTACCGCCCTTGTCTTTCATCGACTGACCGGCATTGGTCACCAGATTCATAATCACCTGATGAATCTGGACCGGATCCGCCTCGATTAAACGAATCGTTTCACCCATGGTTTCATTTATTTTAATGGATGCGGGCAACGTCGCTTTTAACATTCGCAACGCTTCCCTGATAATCACATTAATATTGACCGGTTTACGTTTTTGCTCTGCCTGACGGCTAATTGAGAGAATCTGGCGGACAAGTTCTTTGGCCCTATTTCCGGCTTTAAAAACTTCTTCAAGGTATTGAGAAATCTTGCTGTCCGGTTCAATGTAAATTTTAGCCAGTTCGATATAGCCGAGAATCGCTGAAAGAATATTATTAAAATCATGTGCAATCCCGCCGGCCAGGGTACCTATTGCTTCCATTTTTTGGGATTGAACGAGTTGCGCTTCAAGTTTGCGTTGCGTCGTAATGTCATGAAAAACTGTCAGCGTATAGAATTCACCTTTAATCTGAAGAAGCTTGGAATAAAGCTGAACCTGAATCGACTGTTCGTTCCTGACGCGATGGGAAATTTCATAACCGCTGACATCACCGTTCTCGATTAACTGTTCAATAAACTGTTGCCGACCTTCTGCCGGAAATCCAAGATCCAAAGCATTTTTGCCGATAACTTCATTTCTTGAATACTGCATTTTTTCACAGAACTTCTGATTGACATCCAGAACTTTCCCATTTAAGTCCATCAAAGAGATGGGTTGGGGAGATAAGTTAAACAGGTAGCGAAATTTAATTTCATTTTCACGAAGCGCTTCTTCCACTTTTTTCTGCTCGGACAAATCCGTAGCAACACCGATAAAACCGATCACCCTACCGTTGTCGTCTTTTTGAAGGGTGGATGTCATATGGGTTGAAAATAAAGTGCCGTCAGAACGTTTATGCCCGACTTCTCCACTGTGATACCCCTGGCGTAAGACTTTTTTGTTAATCGGAATTACTTCATTGAGATTTTGTTCTTCACTGTGAAACATACTCAGGGGCTTACCGATAAGTGTCTGCGATGAATATCCATGAATATCCGCCCATGCCTGATTGACATAGGTAATAATGCCGTTTAAATCCGCAGTGGCAACTCCCTCGCCAATTTGATCCACAATATTGATTAGACGGCATAAACGTTCTTTGGTTTGTTTTCTTTCAGTGATTTTACGTACGACTATCAGTAATTGTGGTTTACCAGCGAGAAATATTTTTTTAATGCTGATTTCGACCCAGAGTTTTTTCCCGGAATGATCGGAGGTCTGCCATTCAAAAACCTGGATTATGCCGTCAAGTGCGGCCTTGATTTTAGATTGGGCGTCTTTGAAAGAGTATGGCGGGGCATTTGAAAATAATAATTCAATATTTAAGTAATAAATTTCTTCAGGTTTATACCCAAAAATCTCACATAAAGCGGGGTTGAAATCGATAATCTTTTCAGTTTCAGGGTTATAGAGAACAATCGCATCATCAGCTGCATCATATATCTTTTTAAAACTGTTTTCATTCCGGATATGTTTTCCTGCATCCTGGTTTATCCTTTGTCTGAGTTGCAAATTCCAGATAAACAGAAAAAGCAGAAAAATAATGCCGAGCAACAATGGTAATATCAATTGAGAACTATTCACGACATCATTAATCATTACGGCCTTCAAGAAGTATTTTCAGCATCCTCCGGATGGGTTCAACGGCTCCCCAGAGAAGCTGATCCCCTACAGTGAACAAGGTTAAATATTCCGGTCCGATATTCATTTTTCGTATTCGGCCTATCGGGACTTCCAGTTTTCCAGTAACAGCAGCGGGAGAAAGATATCTACTCGAATCTTCTTTTGTGTTTTTAACGACCTTCACCCAGTCATTGGCATCGGCGATGATCCCTTCGATGTCTTTTATCGGCAG
>JAJRPH010000450.1 GCA_024280875.1 Deltaproteobacteria bacterium
CGCCGAAGAAACCGTCTTCGATGTATTTTTTCGCATTATCCCATGCAGCACCACCCGTTGTCATTGAAATAGCAACGAACAGACCGGTTAAGATACTTCCGATTAAGAGACCGCCCAGAGCAACTTTGCCCAGGAAGAAACCAACCAGCAGCGGTGTGATTACCGGGAGAAGGGCCGGAATCATCATCTGGCTTAAAGCAAACTTGGTGACGATATCAACACAGGCTTTGTAATCCGGTTTTGCAGTACCTTCCATAATTCCCGGAATTTCACGGAACTGACGTCGAACTTCATCAACAACAGCTGCACCGGCTTTACCAACAGCGCTCATTGCCATAGATGCGAACAGGAATGGTAAAAGACCACCGATGAAAAGACCGATAATTACATTCACATCACTCAGATCAAATGCAATTGTTTCACCAGCACCATGCAGGACAAATTCCTGGGTATACGCAGCAAAAAGAACCAGTGCAGCCAGAGCAGCAGAACCGATGGCGTAGCCTTTGGTAACCGCTTTGGTAGTGTTTCCAACAGCATCCAGGGGATCGGTAACAGCGCGAACACTGTCATCAAGGTCCGCCATTTCAGCAATACCGCCGGCGTTATCCGTGATCGGGCCGTAAGCGTCAATCGCAATAACCATACCTGTCATGGACAGCATTGAAACCGCGGCAATGGCAATGCCGTAAAGTCCGGCTAAGTCATGTGAGACGTAAATCGCCGCACAGATAGACAGAACCGGGAGAGCTGTTGACTGGAGGCCGACAGCGATACCGGCAATAATGTTGGTTCCGTGACCGGTGGTGGATGCTTCGGCAATATGCTTTACCGGTGCGTAAATGCCTGTATAAAACTCAGTAATAACAACGATTAAAACGGTAAGTATCAGGCCAACCAGAGATGCATAATAAAGATCCATGGCGGTAATCACAACACCGGCTGGAGTTGTCAGGCCGGCAGATAACATATGGTTGGTTACAAAATAGAATACAACACCTGCGATAATTGCCGCACCAAACATCCCTTTGTACAGAGCGCCCATGACATATTCGCTTTTACCCAGGCGAACAAAGAACATGGCAATGATCGAGGCAATAATTGAAACAGCACCCAGAACTAATGGATACATAACAACCACGTCAGTTCCCGGGAAAAGCAAAGTACCCAGAAGCATTGAGGCAATCAGTGTAATGGCATAAGTTTCAAAAAGATCAGCTGCCATACCGGCACAGTCACCAACATTGTCACCAACGTTATCAGCGATTGTTGCGGGGTTTCTTGGATCATCTTCCGGAATACCGGCTTCAACTTTACCGACAAGGTCAGCACCAACATCAGCGCCTTTGGTAAAGATACCGCCGCCCAAGCGGGCAAAGATGGAAATCAGACTGCCGCCAAAACCTAAGGCAACCAGGGGAACCACGTTGTCAATCATTGCGGTGCCTTCAGGAGCAGTTGCGATCAGATAGGCAAAAAAACCGGCCAAAGAGCTCAGGCCAAGGCCTGCAACCAGCATACCGGTAACTGAACCGCCTCGAAAAGCCATGGACAGGCCAGCTGCCATGCCGTCTTTAGCTGCTTCAGTCGTTCTGACATTAGCGATAACGGAAACTCTCATGCCGATGTAACCGGCCATAAAAGATGCCAAAGCACCAACTAAAAAACCGATGGCGGTTTTGGTGCCCAGCGTGAAAATAATCACGCCAAAAATAACGATACCGACAGCTGCCATACTTTTTGCCTGACGGTTAAGATAGGCAATTGCGCCTTCCTGAATGGCGGTGGCGATTTCCACCATTCTTTCATTCCCATCCGGAGCACGTTTAATCATTGCTGCGATGAGCAGTGAGTACAGAATGCCGACCAGGCCGACAACCGTACACGTAAGTGGAATGTTTGACAATAATGCGTCCATATTTTTCCTCCCTTTTAAAAAAAATTAAAGATTATCAGATTCTACTCCATTTCTATTAAACCTGTTCATACTTAGGGTTACCCCTTTTTTTATGATTGTTTGAGCAGCTTTCGCAGCACCTGACAAGACGGGGTCGAGATGTTTTGTTTCAATTTCAGCAAATTTTCCAAGAACATGATCCGTCACATCAATATGTGTGCCAGGACGCCCGATGCCGACGCGAATCCGGGGGAATTCACCACTCCCCGAGGCATCGATAATGGATCTTAACCCATTATGCCCCCCATGCCCTCCTTTCGCCTTAATTTTTAAATTTCCAAATAAAATGTCAATATCGTCATGTATTACCAATATATGGTCTAATTTTAATTTATAATATTTTGCCAGCTGCGTGATCGGCGGACCGCTCCGATTCATATAAGCCATGGGCTCTGTTAAGATGACCCTGATGCCCTCAATTTTACCCACACCAAAAAGCGTATCAAATTTTTTCTGGGTCAACAATATGCCATGCTCTTGAGCAATCCGGTCAATTACCATAAAGCCAATGTTATGCCGGGTCCTGGCATATTTTCGGTCCGGATTCCCGAGGCCCGCAATTATCCATGGGCTGTTATTCACCATATCAGCGAGACCATATCATCGAATCTGGACCGCAGTCGGTGTAAAGCGCCTGAGTGACACATCATTAGTTTTAGTTTTCAGACCCAGAGCCGGCGGACTCTTCTTCGGATCCTGCTGCTGCTTCTTCGGCGCCTTCCTCAAGTTCTTCTTCTTCGCCTTCTTCAACTTCTTCTTCAATGACCTTTGGAACAACAACAGTGCAAATGGTAAAATTCGCATCAAACGGTATTTCAACATCGCCTTCAAGGTTTAATTCATCAACGTGAATTGAATCACCAACCTCAAGGTCTGAAATATCAATGGTGATTTGTTCCGGGATTTCCATGGGCAGACAGTTGACCTCCAGTTCTCTTCTGATAATCTGGAGAACACCGCCGGCCTCCACACCTTTTGAAATACCGGTGGTTACAATCGGAACCGTGACAGTCAGTTTACGTTTCATGTCCACTTCATAAAAATCTATATGAAGAAAATGCTGACTCAGCGGTTCGGTTTGGATTTCCTTGATCATTACTGTTTTTTCAAAGGGTTTCTCTCCTTCGACCTTCAGGTTCAAGAGTGCCTGGGCATAATTAATTTTCTTTAACAGCTGTTCGATATCGTGAATACTGATCGACAGCGGAATGCTTTCGATGCCTGAACCGTAAAGAACAGCAGGGATTCTTCCGTCCCGGCGAAGACTGCGGCCGGCTCCTTTACCTGTAGAATTCCGAGTTTGTGCGTTAAATTTATGTATTTCCAAGAGTTATTCTCCTTATTGATGTTTTTTTGTTATACAAATAATGATATTACAGAATCCCCGGTATGACTCCTGATAATTGCTTCGCCGATCAGGTTGGCGATAGACAAAATCTTTATTTTATTACAGGCACGGCCTTTATCAGACAATGGAATAGTATCGGTAACAACAACGGTTTTCAGTACGGAATCCTTAATTCTGTCAATTGCCGGGCCTGAAAGAACAGGGTGGGTGCAACAGGCGTGCACTTCGCTGGCACCGCCTTTTGAGATTGCTTTTGCGGCTTCCGTGAGTGTTCCGGCCGTATCCACCATATCGTCCAGAATAATCGCCCGTTTACCGGCTACATTCCCGATGACTGCCATTGCTCTGGCTTCATTAGGGGCATCCCGGCGTTTGTCAATAATTGCCAGATCACAATGGAGTCGCTTGGCAAAGGCCCTGGCTCTTTCTACGCCGCCGGCATCCGGTGAAACAATAATAGTATCCCTGGTAAATTCTTTGCACATAAAATCGATGATGACCGGTGCTGCAAACAGGTTGTCAACGGGGATATTGAAGAATCCCTGAATCTGACCGGCGTGCAGATCCATTGTAATGACTCGGTTAGCGCCGGCAGTTGTCAGTAAATCCGCCACCAGTTTGGCACTGATCGGTACTCGTGGCGCGACTTTTTTGTCCTGACGGGCGTATCCGAAATAGGGAATAACTGCGGTGATTCGTTTTGCGGATGAGCGTTTCAGGGCGTCTATCATCAGTAATAGTTCAACAAGATTGTCATTGACCGGGTTGCTTGTTGACTGGATGACAAAAACATCTTTTGAGCGGACATTCTCGTCAATCTCAATTTGAATCTCACCGTCGCTGAAGCACTTGACCTTTGCGCCGCCAAGATCTCTTTTTAAGTACCCGCAGATCGCTTTGGCCAGAATCGGGTTGGAGTTTCCTGAAAAAATACTGTACCCGTTTTCCTGATGCATGATTTTAATTCTTCTAAATTTATATGTTTAATAGTTGGCTGGGGCGGGAGGGTTCGAACCTCCGAATGCAGGAATCAAAATCCTGTGTCTTACCACTTGACGACGCCCCAGAATTATTTTTTGCAAAAAGTCAATTCAGCTAACGTCATATCCATTCATACAACTAAATGGCTCAGATGGAGTTGCCACGTATGATTTTGCGATATGGCGTTGTATGCTTTTTTTGCACTTTCAATATTTTTATAAAGTCCGAAAACAGCCGATCCACTGCCGGTCATCAAGGCTGTTAAAGCATCGTACGCTAGCAAAGACGCTTTGGCTTCCTGAATTTCGGGGCAAATTGCAGACGCAACCGATTCAAGATCATTAAAAAATTGTTTTACAACATCCTGATCCCATTTTAACTTAAAAAGAATTTTTGTATTTATTTTTTTGGTTTTTGTCAATGTTAAATTCAATTTTTTATATACCTCGGCGGTAGACACCGGTACGGACGGATAAACCAGTAAGATCGGTACGGATTTAATGAAATCGCAGGGGGTTAAAATATCTCCGATTCCTGTGGCAACAGCCGGTTTTCCATAGATAAAAAAGGGCACATCCGCCCCGATTGATTTGCCGAAAGTCATCAGATCCTTGTTGGAAACAGGCAACCCGTAAAATGAATTCAGGCCTTTTAGTACGGTTGCCGCATTGCTGCTGCCGCCGCCTAAGCCAGCGCCGATGGGAATATTTTTTTCAATATCCATCCGGACGCCGTCGTGAATGCCGGTGGTGTCAAAAAACAATTGGGCCGCACGCCAGGCAAGGTTGGTTCTATCTTCAGGTACATACGGGTGGGCGCAGTGGACGGATATTTCTTTTTGCCCAAAAGTCAATCGAATTGTATCGTAAAGTTCGATACAGCACATTAGCGTATTTAGATTATGATATCCATCCGGACGTTTGCTGCAAACTTCCAGAAACAGATTAATTTTCGCCGGTGATTGAATTTTCATAAGATTGCTTTAACAGACGGGGTAAATTTGCCGTAATCAGAAGTAGCGTCATTTTGTCAGTTTCACAACAACGTAACCCTGCAACGGTTTTTTTTAATATAAAGCAACTCTGGCCCGCTGTGTAAAGCCGATCGGGATCATTTGAACGGCTGCCGGATAACTGCCGGCAGCCGTTTGTTGAAAATGGCCGGATACCACAAAACCGGATACCACAAAACCGGATACCACAAAACCGGATACCACAAAACCGGATACTGCAAAAATAAAGATACCAAGGCTTTTAATGATTCCCTATTTCTTTTCCTTGTGTTTTACATACAGCATTCTTAATTCGTAAAGAAGATGCGTTAGAAGTCGTTTTTCATCTTCTGTCAGGTTCCCTTTGGTTTTTTCATCCAGCAGGGCAAGGATATCGATGGTCTGCTTTGCCAGGAGAAGATTCTCCGATGTACTGCCGGATGTGGGGTCCGTTTGAATGCCGAGATGCACCAGTGCAGAGGAGTTTAATGATAGAATAAATGTTGAAAAATTAATCTTAGGCATCGCAAAATCGGCCGGTGTATTTTTATTTTCCGTCATTTGGCCCTCTTTTAAAAACTGATTGATTATAGCTCAAAGGTCTGGATGCTTTTGACTTTCGAAAGTTCCATAACTTTATTTTTAACTTCATCGGACATTGGCCGATCGGTTTTAATCAGGATAATATTGTTTTCGCCGCCAACAGCTGTTCCAACCTGCATCTGTGAAATGTTAATGTTGTTTTCTCCCAGAGTGCTTCCGATGCTTCCGATGGCGCCGGGCTCATCAAGGTTATGAATGATTGCCAGGTGGCCTTCCGGAATTATTTCAATAATAAAATCGTCAATTCTGACAATTCTTGCATCTGATTTGCCGAAAACACTGCCGGCAATCGTACATTCCATTTCAGTGGTGACAACTGTGGCAGAGATACGGTTTAAAAATTTATCTGAATCAGCCGTGTTTGTTTCTGAAACTTTAATGCCCATATCTTTTGCCAGCATCGGCGCATTAACGGAATTTACTCCGTCCTGAACCAGTGAATCGAGAATCCCTTTCAAAAAAGAGGTGGTCACGGGTTTAAGGTCAAGACCATGGAAGTCTCCGTTATATTCTATGCGGATTTCCTTTAACTGACCGACGGCAAACTGGGCCTGCATGCAGCCCATTCGGTCTGTCAGCGTCAGAAACGGTCTTAGCTGTTCAAGGAGTTTGCCGGAAACGGCCGGGACATTCACCGCATTGATAATGTTGTTATGTTTCAAATATTCGATAATTTGGCCGGCAACGGCAACTGCGACATTGGTTTGCGCTTCTTTGGTAGAGGCGCCGAGGTGCGGTGTGGCAATCACATTGTCAAGTTTGAGCAGCGGCAGGTCAGCAGGCGGGGGTTCGGTGCTGAAAACGTCTAAAGCTGCCCCGGCCACTTTGCCCGATGTCATTGCTTCATACAGATCCTCTTCATCAACTATGCCGCCCCGGGCACAGTTGACCAGCATAACACCGTTTTTCATCTGATCAAAGGCTGCTTTGTTGATCAGGCCGGTCGTATTTTTTGTTTTTGGAACATGAACGGAAATATAATCAGCTTCCTGGTAAAGTTTTTCCAGGGAAACCCATTCAAAACCTTCTTTTTCAATGACTTCAGCCTGTACGACCGGATCATGAATAACCACTCGCATTTTCAGGCCCCGGGCACGATCCGCAACCACGGATCCAATATTTCCAAAACCGATGACGCCAAGGGTTTTGTTGAAAACTTCGCGGCCCTGGAGTTTTTTCTTATCCCACCGGCCATCTTTTAATGATGAGGTCCCCTGGGGAATATTCCGGGTCAGGGACATCATCAAAGAGATGGAATGTTCAGCAGTGGTGACTACATTTCCGCCGGGGGTGTTCATGACAGCAACGCCTTTTTTGGTGGCAGCTGGAATATCCACGTTGTCCAGACCGATACCGGCCCGGCCAACGACTTTCAGGTTGGTCGCCGCTTCTAAAAGGTCAGCGGTTACCTTTGTGGCGCTTCGAATGACCAGTCCGTCATAATTGCCGATAATTGCTGTGAGTTCTTCCGGGGAAAGTCCGGTATTTACATCCACATCAATTCCATCTTCTTCTTCAAAAATTTTGATTCCTGCTTCCCCCAGGACATCACTGATTAGCACTTTCATAAAAATAGCCTCTATGTATAAAAATTAATAAAATGTTATTGGTTATGCGTGATTTTGAGTCACCACCTGATTCCTGCCCAGTGATTTTGCTTTATACATCGCTGAATCGGATCTGGCAATCAGCGCATCAATACTCTCAAAGGGCTGGTATGTTGTGATCCCGGTCGAAATCGTTATGCAAAACGATTCCGAAAATCCAGGAAATTTTAAATGTTTAATGGCGTTTTGGATGCGACAAGCACACTCTTCCGCCCCTTTGGCATCCGTATCGCTCATTATAATAACAAATTCCTCCCCCCCGTAACGGTAAATACTGTCGATTTCTCTTATTTCATGACTTACCGAATGAATCAAGTGTTTTAAAACATCATCTCCTTTTAAATGTCCGTAAGTGTCATTAATTTTTTTAAAATGGTCCAGGTCAAACAATGCGATTGAAAAGATATCACCGCTTCGGTCCGCCTTGGCTTTTTCCCGTTTGAGCTCTTCATACATTTGCCTGCGGTTATAGGCCTGGGTCAGATCATCATGGATAGCCAGTTCCCGGATGGTGCTCAATGCATTATTCAATCGGTAATTGGTTGTGGATAACTTTGTTCGTATTTTTCTCATGTAGCTTCCGACCATTGAAAACCAGGTCAGAACAGTGGTAAACACAACCAATTGCAGAATTTCAACTTGAAGGGTGATGGTATCCGGATGATTATTCAGGAGCAATAAAATTACAGTTGCATAGCAACTGACTGAAAATATAGTAAAAACAAAGTACTGGATTAAGCTGAAACTAAAGACCCCGAATAAAATCGTCACTATATAAGCAACAAGCATAATCCCACGGATATCATTCGTATAATAAATAGCCACCATGGCTGCCAGTGCAGCGATGGTCATTTGGAGAAAGGTCAGGCTCGGGTCGGTAAATTTTTTATTCAATCCCGTCCGGAAAATCAAATACAAAAATATATTGATGCTTATGACGATTCCGAAAGCAAATAATGTCCAGCCAAGAGACAGGCGGATAAATCCCAGGTGATGGCAATACAGAATCAGAATTAACCACATGACATAGGATGCCGCGCCGATGAAAAACCGACGGATTCTTAATGCCTGCTGTCGGTCCTTTTTGGGGGTGATGGGTGTCATTATTTAACGGTTTTTAACGTGGATTCCACCAGTTCCCTGATTTCCCCCAGTCTTTTTTCAGACAATGCCTCAAATCTCAGCACAAGGGCCGGCTGGGTGTTGGAGGCGCGTACAAGGCCCCAGCCATCTTCAAAAACAATCCTGGCGCCGTCAATGTCAATCACGTCATAGTCCTTGCGGAAAATTTCGGTCAGTTTGGCAACCACTGAAAATTTGACATTATCCGGGCAATCCACCCGAATTTCAGGCGTATTATAGGTTTTGGGAATATCTGAAAGCAGTTCGGAAATGGTTTTACCGGTGGAGGATAAAATTTCCAGAAGCCGGCATGATGCGTAGGTCGCATCATCATACCCGAAATACCGGTCCGCAAAAAACATATGTCCGCTCATTTCTCCGGCCAGTTCCGCATTTTCTTCTTTCATTTTTTTCTTGATCAGGGAGTGCCCGGTTTTCCACATGATGGCATTGCCGCCATGGGCCCTGATATCATCATACATGGTTTTCGAACATTTGACTTCCGAAATAAACGTGGCTCCCGGTTTTCTGGAAAGGATTTCCCTGGAGAAGATAATCATGAGCTGATCGCCGTAGATCAGATTCCCTTTTTCATCCACAATACCGATCCGGTCGCCGTCACCGTCATACCCAATCCCTATGTCCAGCTCGTTATCTTTTACCAGTTTGATCAGGTCTGCCATGTTTTTAAGCACTGTCGGGTCTGCTTCGTGATTCGGGAAGTTGCCGTTCATGTCGCAGTAGATGTCATGTACTTCACAGTTCAGAGCCTTTAAAATAGGAAGAGTCACAACACCAGCAGTGCCGTTTCCGGCATCAATACCGACTTTTAATGGGTTTTTAATGTGGATATTTTCAATAATATATTTTTTATAAGGGGTGATCACATCGGCTTCATCTTTTGATCCGTTTCCTTGTGCAAATTCGTTTTGCTCGATGATTTTTCTGATTTCCTGGATTTGAGCTCCGTGTACGGAATCCAGGTTTTGGCAGATCTTAAACCCATTGTATTCCGGTGGGTTATGGCTGGCGGTCACCATGACCCCGCCTTGTTTATTTAAATGCCGGATGGAAAAATACTGGACCGGGGTCGGACAAACGCCGATGTCGGTGACATGACATCCGGTTGACAGAAGTCCTTTGGTCAGCAGTTCCGAATAACTGTCTGACGTGATGCGGCAATCGCGTCCCACAGTCAGGTTAAAACAGTCGTTTCGGGCCAGAAAGGTGCCGATACCCTTGCCGAGTTTAATCACATCCTCTTCCGAGATTTGCGTTCCGGCAATTCCTCGAATATCGTATTCTCTGAAAATATCGGGAGTCATATTTTCCCTCCTTTTTTTATGGGTTTTAATTATCTAATATTATAATATAATTTATTTCTTTTTTATGGTTAAACTCTGATTCGTTTATTCGAAAGGCAGGGGGGGTGACTTTGTAATGTGTTACTGCGAACTACTATTTAACACAGCAAGTTAACGAATCAGCCTTTTACAACGGCGATGGGTCGCAATTTTGCCACCTTTTTTGATATCCCCGCCCCATGCACCACATTTACCACGTGGGAGATGTCCTTATAGGCATCAGGCATTTCCTCGGCCATGGTGGACCGTCCGGTCCATCGGACATAAATGCCTTTGTCTTCGAGTTCCCGTTTTAAGGGTCTTCCTTTTGCCGCTTTTTTAGCAGCTGTCCGGCTGAGTACCCGTCCGGCACCATGGCAGGTGGAGCCAAAAGTCTCATCCATTGATTTTTGAGTGCCTGCCAGCACATAAGAAGCGGTCCCCATATCTCCGGGGATCAGGATCGGCTGCCCGACATTCCGATAATCTCCACTCAAGGATGGGTGACCCGGAGGAAATGAGCGGGTGGCACCTTTTCGATGAACACAAACCTGCTGTTTTTTCCCTGCCACCACATGGGTTTCAAATTTGGCAATATTGTGACATACATCATAAACCAGCCGCATGGCAAGATCTCTCGGGCTGATATTTAAAATCCGCATCAGAACATCTTTGGCATTATTCATGAGCACCTGCCGGTTGGCCCAGGCAAAGTTGGCGGCACTACTCATGGCCCGATAATACTGTTCACCGGCAGGGGATTTTATTTTGGCACAGGCAAGCTGGCGGTCCGGAACGGGAATTCCGCCTTTATGTAAATTTTTAGTCATGGATGCCAGAAAATCATCACATACCTGGTATCCCAGTCCCCGTGATCCGGTGTGGAGCATTACGGTGATATGGTTTTCGTAGAGCCCGAATATTCGTGCGGCCGTTTCATCATAAATTTTTTCAACCACCCCGATTTCCAGAAAATGATTGCCGGACCCTAACGTGCCCAGCTGCTTTTTTCCCCGCTCCAGGGCACGCCGGCTTATGGCATCCGGATCCGCGTTTTCCATGCAGCCGTGGTCTTCCGTATGGATGATGTCCGTGTCATCCCCATAGCCGTTTCCCACCGCCCAGGCGCTGCCGGTTTTTAAGACCTTTTTTAAATCCGGATAGGAAAGTTTGACATCGCTTGTGGATCCTACGCCTGCGGGAATGGCATTGTAAAGGGCATTCACCAGATTTTCAAGATGGGGACGGATTTCATTTTCCGTCAGGTTAGTAGTGGCCAGCCGAACGCCGCAGTTAATGTCGTAACCGACCCCACCCGGGGAGATTACGCCTTCGTCACAGTCGAATGCAGCCACCCCGCCGATGGGAAAGCCGTACCCCCAGTGGATGTCCGGCATGGCCATGGCTGCATCAATGATTCCGGGAAGTTGTGCCACATTGATCAGTTGTTTAAAGGTCTCTTCTTTTTTGATGGTCTCGATCATTTCTCTGCTGGAATAGATCCGGGCAGGCACCCGCATGGGGCCATGCTTTTTGATTTCCCAGCGGAAGTCATCTAATTTTACAAGTTCCATGAGAATGGTCCTTAATAAATATTATAATTCAATCTTGATGGCTTCGTAAAAAGTCCAAATTCTGTGTTGCGCTTCATCCTTCGTTTCTTCATGGTACGCTAAGTACAAATCATCACTCAGGATTTGCGCGCCTTACCAATTTTTATGAGATTGGTGGAG
>JAJRPH010000451.1 GCA_024280875.1 Deltaproteobacteria bacterium
AACATTTTCCTTCAATCGGCGGACTTCACATTCTGCCAGCCTGTATTATAGCCGAAAATCGGTTCAATGACGGATATTTTTCCCAGATTGTCCGTGACCGGATTCATCCGGCATTCGGCACCAACCAGCTGTTTGCAGAACTATCGGAAAAATATTTTTCCATGACTGATTTTGTTTTAAATCACGTGGATATAGACAATCCCAAGTTTCAATCATACTTAAACGGTAATGATATTAGCGGAGACTGTTTTTTTGTATTCACAGAAACCGAATATCAAAAACGTCTTTCAGATGGCGATTTTGATCAGATCTTCCGTCCACGCCCTTTTCCGCTGTTTACGATTTTCAGGAAAACCCCGACGAATAATCGATTTGCAAGAGAGAATTTTACCGGCAGAGTCGCTGCTATGTGCAAGTGCCTGGCTCCAGGTCAACTCCCGAATGAAGTCATTGCCCTGCTGTCAATTTTCAATAAAATTATAAACGACCAGATGCTTCTGGAAAGTGATTATGCCTGCATTACACAATTTATCAAATATCTCGAACTCAATACAACGGTCAAACAAGAGACCCTGTTTACGCTTTCAAAGACCCAGGAAACCCGGCAGCCTCCCTATATTTTCAGAGAGGTCATCAAAACTAAAAAAGACCTGCTGACTGCCATGGGCTATGATATTGAAACCGCGCAAACATATTCGGCAATCCTTGAAGAAAATGACGCCTTGATCTTTGGCGAAGAAATACGGGCACTAACAACCTTCAGTCATGTGCAGGTGGATTTAAATACGTCAACCTTTGAAGGCCTTAAAATGCTGGCCGATGATTTTGCCTGGTACCTGACCATGGATCTGGATATGCTGCGCCTGGACGCGGCCAATTTTGCGTTTAAACGCTGGAAGACTTCATGTTTCGGGCTGCCGGAAGTCAAACTGCTGATGAAGATTCTTTACCTGTCCATGGAAAGCGTATCACCAAGGATTGTGGCCAATCTGGAGGTGAACGACAAGCTGAGCGCAGTTCTCAAACAAATGGCGGACAGGGATGCTCCACCGCCCATGATGTATGATTTTCACCTGGCCGGCCTTTTGCCGGTTATTTTTAACACACGGAATACGGATATTGCCGCCCGGATTTTCGACATGATCCGTCAATACGATATCCCCAGACAAAGCATCCGTTTTTCAATCGCAGAAACCCATGACGGAAAATCCGTTCGCGGCAGCCTGGATTTGCTGTCACCGTCAGAACGACAGAACCTGGCGCAAATTATTGAAAGCAATGGGGGAAAAATCAAAAGCAAAGGCGTCCCCCCTCGGCAATACCTGAAATCAGAGTTCCAACAAGTATGTTTTTTTGCGTCATTAAACACAGAAGAGGCCCTAACCCGCCTGACAAAACAGAACCCGTCACAATCTTCAACTCTGTACTTAAAAGATCACATCGTTGATGAATCCGATATCGCACAGGCTTTAAACATCAGCCGGGAAGATTTTGGAGCCAATGACGCACTGACATTTTTCTGCAACAAGATAGTTCACGGCCGGGAACCCTATGAGCTCTGTTCTTCCACAAGAGATGCCTTGATCAGAATTGATGATCCGGCATTGGAAGCAGACCGGTTTCTGGCATTTTACACCATGGCGTTCGCGCTCATGGGAAGGCATGTCAAATCCATTTACTTTAATGATCTTTTAGGGCTTGCCAATGATTACGACCGCATGAAGCGGACCGGTGAACTTAGAGATATTAAACGAACAAAATCAGATTATGCCATTCTCAAAACAAAGTTAAGCGATCCGGATTCCATTGATTATAAAATCGCAAAAGGTATTAACAACCTGATCGCCCTGGTCGACGCGGACCCGGCCCTTCATTTCCGTGGCAATGAAGCGGAAATTATTTCAACCGGCAACCCGGCTGTTGCCTGTATTCATAATCATTGTGACCGACATCACACGGTGGCGATAATCAGCACTTCCGGTAAGAATGAAACTATTTCAATAGATTTATCTGTAATTGACTGTACATTGCCGGAAACACTCATTGATCAATTCAATCAGGTCACCTTTGAAATAAAAGACAAAAAATTAACACTGGAAATAGGTCCGTATCAAAGGTTGTGGCTGTGTATAAATATAAGTTAAAATCAAGCTGCTGAGCTTAAAATTTTTACTTCCCTTTCCAACCGATGGCCGAGATTCATCTTTGCCAGCTCTGTGTCATAGTGGACTTGAATACCGGTTCAAAATTCAACGGACATACCAAAATATCTGGCCAACCTTAACGCTGTATCAGCGCTGATACCTCTCTTGCTGCGAACAATTTTATTTATACGCATCGGGGGAACCCCTATATCTTTAGAAAGCTTCCTGTTTTTCAGTGGCGGGTCTTGTCCTATCGTATCAATTTAAGCTTCCGGATTGTTGAATGGAGACCTGCTATACAGAAGGATGCAGCACAACACCAAACCCTTTCTGGAGCAGCCTTTAACCGATCATCCCGGCATTGCAACGGCTACCGGTTAGTATCTCTTATTGACAGAATATACAATTTCTGTTTTGATATTTAATCAATCATAACTATTTGAATATTTAAATGGTTTGTTTTTTCACCAAATCACCCGCAACATCAATTAATCTTTCACGGAACATGGCACCGAAAATCAATACCAGTTATATGAATCCTCATGTGAAAAACCTGATTCTAAACAATCAGACCATGACCCTGGCCACGGCCTCCAAAAATCAAGCCTGGGCCGCACCGGTTTTTTACGTAAACAAAGGGGCCTGTTTTTATTTTTTTTCCAATCCGAATTCCCGGCATATTGGCGAAGCCCTTGCATCCGGCCAGGCTGCCTGCTCTATTTATGCCCAGGACGATTCATGGCAGAACCTCATGGGCCTGCAGATGTCCGGAAAAATTCTGATCGTGCCAGGCGGTATGGAAGCATCAAAAGCCATACTGGCGTATGTTATAAAATTTCCTTTTGTTAAAACGTTTTTTTCCAGTATAAGGGACATCGGCTTAAATGATTTCTCCAGCAAACTCCATGCGAAACTGTATTCTTTTACTCCTGAATCTATTTTTTTTATGAACAACTCCGTTCAATTCGGATTTCGTGAAGAGATCAATCGTGAAAAAATCAATAAGGACACCTTATTTACGTGATTTATTCATGCACAAAAAACTTGATTGACGATCTTGACCGGCACGGGCATCTGGTCCACATTCAACAGGAAGTTGATCCGAACCTTGAGATGGCGGAAATCCAGCGCCGGGTCTATGCGGCCACTGGACCTGCCGTATTTTATGAAAACGTTAAAGACTCTCCTTTCCCGGCGGTTTCGAACATATTCGGGACGCTGGATCGCGCCAGATTTATTTTCAGGGACACGTTATCTAAGATTCAACGGCTGATTGCGTTAAATGCTGATCCGTTTCAATTTCTAAGATCGCCCGTCAAATACCTGAATCTGCCCGGCACCCTCTGGCACATGCTACCGAAAAAAGTGTCATCCGGGCCGGTGTTTCAACACACAACCGACATTGACAGACTCCCC
>JAJRPH010000452.1 GCA_024280875.1 Deltaproteobacteria bacterium
AAAACTCGTTATTACCATTGACGGACCGGCAGGCGCGGGAAAAACGACCGTCAGCAAGGTACTGGCGGAGCAGTTGCAATATAAATATATTGATACCGGCGCACTTTACCGGGGTGTTGCATTTGAAGCAAAAGCAAAAGGCATATCCTTTGACGATGAACACCAGCTTGAGGCCCTGTGCAATGACCTGGAATTGAAGTTTGTTCGAAACAATAAAGGAGTGCGCCTGTATTCCGGAGAAATCGATATATCAGATTATATTCGGACACCGGAAATGTCCATGATGGCTTCTGCAGTTTCCGCCCGTCCTGTGGTAAGAAAAGCGTTGCTGGGACTTCAGCGTAAAATGGGTGCGGAAAAAGCGGCTGTTTTTGAAGGCCGTGATATGGGAACGGTCGTGTTCCCGGAAGCGGATGTCAAGTTTTTCCTGACAGCGGATTTAAAGGTCCGGGCCTCCCGGCGTTATAAAGAGCTTGAAAAAAAAAATTATCCCAGAAAATTGAGGAAGTCGAAAAGGATATGGCCCGGCGGGATAATAATGATTCTTCAAGAAAGGCGGCACCCCTTAAGCCGGCCGATGATGCCATTTTTATTGATTCGACATCATATTGCGTTGAATTTGTTATTGGGCAAATGATGAAACATATCAATGAAAAGCTTGATGAAAAGAATGCAGCAAATTCTTGATTCTTTATGGTAAAATTCCTGAGCACAGAATTTTTATTTAAAAACCCCCTTTATTAAATTTATATGTTGTTTTTTGGGATCATGTCTGTTATCTGACTTTGCTTATACCAATCCGGCGCTTGCGCCAGCGGTATAAAAAAATCGGCTAAAGGAGAAAATATTTAATGGAAAATGTAAACAATTCAGAAAACGAGCAGACAGAAACGGTTGAAGAGATGGAAAATGCCGCACAATTGGAAGCGGATGTTGCCGTAGCGGATGATGATGATTCCGAACAAAGCATGGAAGACTTGATGGCAATGTATGAAGAAAGCCTCAAGCAGTTTGAAGAGGGCGAAGTCGTTATGGGCACAATCATCTCTGTGGACAGAGATCATGTCTTAGTTGACGTCGGCTACAAATCAGAAGGCCAGATTCCCATTCATGAATTCAAGGATGAAAACGGGAAAGTGGATGTTAATCTAAATGACCGGGTTGAGGTCATGATTGAAGTGTGGGATGAAGATGAAGAACGTGTCATCCTTTCAAAAGAAAAGGCTGCCAAGGTCAAGGTATGGGAAGCTATCAAGGATATTCATGAGGCTGACAGTACTATTGAAGGGGTTATCACCAATCGCGTAAAAGGCGGATTCTCGGTGGATGTCGGTGTCCAGGCGTTCCTTCCCGGCTCTCAGGCCGATTTGCGACCCATCCGTAATCTTGACGAAATGGTCGGAAAGTCCTTTGACTTTAAAGTGTTAAAGTTCAACCGAAAAAGAAATAATATTGTTCTTTCAAGACGGGCGATCCTGGAAGCCGAACGTGAATCAAAACGTTCCGCTACTCTGGCTTCCATTGAAGAAGGCACTGTTATGGAAGGCGTGGTTAAAAATATTACGGAATACGGCATATTTGTCGATCTTGGCGGTGTGGATGGCCTGTTGCATATAACCGATATCTCATGGGGCCGGGTAAAACATCCATCTGAGTTGTATACTGTCGGTGATACCATTAATGTGAAAGTTTTGTCATTTGACAAGGAAAACGAAAGAGTCTCTCTGGGAATGAAACAGTTGGTTCCGGATCCATGGACGACCGCTGAAGAAAAATATCCGGTCGGTACCAAGGTTAACGGTAAGGTTGTCAGTCTGACGGATTACGGTGCATTTGTGGAAGTTGAAGTAGGAATCGAAGGATTGATCCATGTTTCTGAAATGTCCTGGACCCGCAAAGTCCGCCATCCGTCAAAAGTTGTGACAGCAGGTGAAATCGTTGAAGCGATTGTGCTGGATATCAGGCCGGAAAGCAGGCGGATTTCTCTGGGTATGAAACAGATCACCCCGAATCCCTGGGACATGATCAGTGAAAAATATCCCATTGGCTCCACCATTGAAGGCAAAATAAAAAATATAACCGATTTCGGTATCTTTATCGGCATTGATGATGATATTGACGGATTGGTCCATATTTCAGATATATCCTGGATTAAGCGAATCAAGCATCCCTCTGAAATGTACAAAAAAGGGGATGTTGTTCAGGCAAAAGTTTTAGATATAGATAAGTCCAACGAGCGGTTTTCACTGGGTATTAAACAACTTGAAGATGACCCATGGAAATCCGTTGCGGAACGCTATCCTTCAGGGACTGAAATCAATGGTACGATTACCAATATTACTGATTTTGGTATTTTTGTTGAACTGGAAGAAGGTATCGAAGGACTGGTTCATGTTTCCGAGATCAGCAAAGAAAAAATTAAAACCCCGGTCGGCCAGTATGGGGTTGGCGATTCGTTGGCAGCCAAAGTAATGAATATTAATACAGGTGACAGGCGTATCGGCTTGTCCATTAAACGTCTGGGCGACGATGATGATCAGTCGGTTCTTGAAGAATATGTCAATAAATCCCAACCGGCCCCGTCCAGTTTCGGCGCAATTCTAAAAGAAAATCTCCAGGAAAAACTAAACGGGCAGGCAAAACTGGCTGAAGCAGAGAAAGCCGAAGCTGTTGCTGAAAAAGCAGTCGCTGAAGAAGAAGTGGTTGAAGAAGCACCCGCTGAAGTTGCAGTTGAAGAAGTGGCTGAAGAAGCAACATCCAAGGAAGATACTGTAGATGAGACTCCTGAAGCTACAGACCCCGCTGATGCTGACGAAGCCGCACCGGAGCAGGATGAAGATCCGGTCAGCTAATTTTGTTTTTTAGCGTGTATAACTGGTTTACGCGTTCTTATTGAATTAAGTGAAGCCGCAGAAACATTGCGGTAATTCGATGATTTCATAGGGATGAAGCAGAATTTATTCTGTTTCATCCCTATGTTTATTTTCAACAAATAATACACGTCTGTATTAAAAGAACAACATCAGGTAATTGAATCCATGTTTTCCAGAAGGCATCCATATCTGTTTTTTTTATTGGTATTTTCCGCGATTGTCGCAGGAAGCTCTGTTGTTTTATCATTGTTAAGTTTATTTTCGCTGGATCATTCTGAGATCGGGTTCGGCGAAAAAGTGGGAGTCATCGAACTTAACGGGGTAATTGCCGATTCCAGGCAGGTTATTGAGCAGATAAAAGATTTCAGGGATAATGATTCTGTTAAATCGATTGTTATCCGTATTGATTCACCCGGAGGTGCGGTCGGTCCGTCCCAGGAAATATATCGGGAAATTCGAAAAACAATTAAAGTAAAAAAAGTCATTGCATCCCTGGGGGCGATAGCTGCTTCCGGAGGATATTATATCGCCGCCGCTGCAGACGGAATCGTTGCCAATCCGGGCACGATAACCGGCAGCATTGGAGTTATCCTGGGGTACACTAATTTTGAAGCGCTGTTTGAAAAAATCGGACTGAGTCCGGTAGTGATTAAGAGCGGAGAATATAAGGATATTGCGTCTCCGGTAAGAAAAATGACCGAAAGCGAGCGAAAGCTTCTCCAGGAATTTTCCGATAATGTTCATACCCAGTTTATCGATCATGTTGCACAGGGAAGGAAAATTCCGTCAACACAGGTTCGGAAAATCGCGGACGGCAGGATTTTTTCAGGTGAAAAGGCAAAAGCATTAGGCTTGGTTGACCGTCTCGGTAACCTTGAAGACGCGATTGAATGGGCCGGTCGGCTTGGCGGAATAAAGGGTGATATCTCGACAATTTATCCGCCGGAAGAAAAGCTGCCGTTTATGAAGTATCTGGTGGATATGTCTGCGGACCAGCTCAGGAAATTTGTAACCCGGATGGGAACATCCATTATAGCTGATGGGATAACCGGTGGGTATATTTATCGTCCGGATCGTTAATATTTGGCTTACCTGAAGATGCTGACATCTCCGTAACCTTCCCGGATAACTTCAGGTTCATCGCTAATCAGAGAAACAACACTGGACGGTTCGTCGGAAACAGGTCCCCCGTCAATAACCAGATCAATATTAGCGCCGAAATGGTCATGAAGTAGCGAGGGATCCAGAAAAATCTCTCCGTCAGGCATGCCGGCACTGGTTGAAATGATCGGATTTTCAAGTCCTTGTACAAGCTGTAAACAAATTTCATGGTCCGGGACACGAATGCCGGCGGTTTTGCGTTTGGTTAACATCATTTTAGGGACCATGCGGGAACCCTCAAGGATAAACGTATACGGTCCGGGCAGCAGCCGTTTCATGGTTTTATAGGCGTAATTGGAAACCTTGGCATAGTCGCTGATGTGTTTAAGGTCCGAACAGATAAAGCTGAAGGGTTTGTTTTTATTCCGACCTTTGATTCTGTAAATTTTTTCTATTGCTTTTTTATTCATGATATCACATCCGATACCGTAAATGGTATCCGTTGGATATGCGATCACACCGCCTTTTTTTAAAACGGAAACCGCCTGGGCAATGAGTCGGGGTTGCGGATTTTGGGGATTGATATGAATCAGCATGGCATAAATTTTTTAAAAGTTAAATGGTGATGGTTTTATAAAAAGAAATTTTATCATTGTAGGAAGTATTAGTATAATGATATTTAACTTGTCAAGTTTGACGGCTTCGTTAAAAGCTCAAATTCTGCGTTGCGCGGCATCCTTCGCTGCTTCAACGTACGTTAAGTACGAATCATTGCTCAGGATTTGCGCGCCTTGAATTTGAACTTTTGTACTTTACCGTTTAAATCTGATTTTCTATCAGTCTTGTTAATATACCGGTTCATCCGGTTATGATCTAATATTTTGGAGGCGTTATGATTGAGAGACCACCTGAAGAAGCCTATTCATTTGATGATGTTTTACTGCTGCCGAATTATTCGGATGTTCTTCCGAGTGATGTGAACACCAGTACGCGGCTGACCCGCAATATAAATTTAAATATACCTATTGTCACTGCAGCCATGGATACGGTAACCGAAGCTGAAACGGCCATCAGTGTGGCACGTGAAGGCGGAATTGGGTTTATTCACCGTAATATGAGCATCAGCAGACAGTGTCTTGAAGTCAAACATGTTAAAAAATCTGAGAGTGGAATGATCGTTGATCCGGTCGTTACCCGTCCGGATGTCCCGATCCGGGAAGTGTTAAAATTAATGGAACAATACCGTATTTCCGGCGTGCCGGTAACTATAGGAAAGCGCCTGGTCGGGATTGTGACGAACAGGGATTTACGCTTTGAAACCAATCTTGACAAAAAAGTTTCAGATGTCATGACAAAAGAAAACCTGGTGACGGTTTCAGAAGGAATCGGTCTTGAAGAATCGAAAACACTGCTTCATAAACACCGGATTGAAAAATTGCTTGTGGTGAAAAATCATGACCAGCTGACCGGCATGATAACGATTAAAGATATTGAAAAAATTAAGAAATATCCCATGTCCTGCAAAGACAGCATCGGAAGACTTCGAGTCGGCGCAGCCATTGGTGTCGGGACGGATATGGAAGAGCGGGCCGCTGGTCTGGTAAAAGCCGGTGCTGATGTTCTGTTGATTGATACGTCCCACGGTCACTCGGAAAATGTGATTAATTCCGTTAAACGCCTTATAAGCATGTTCTCGGGTATTGAGGTCATTGCCGGTAATGTCGGAACCACCCAGGGGGCTGAAGAATTGATCAATGCGGGTGTGGCTGCCGTTAAAATCGGAATCGGTCCGGGATCCATCTGTACCACCCGGATTATTGCCGGTGTCGGGGTGCCCCAGTTAACCGCTATTTTAAATTGCCGGTCTATTTCAAATAAAACCGGAGTTCCCATTATTGCCGATGGCGGGATTAAATTTTCCGGTGATATCACCAAGGCCATTGGCGCCGGGGCGCATTCGGTTATGATCGGCGGTCTGTTTGCCGGTACGGAGGAAAGTCCCGGAGAAAAAATTATTTATCAGGGAAGAAGTTATAAATCCTATCGGGGTATGGGCTCGGTGGAAGCCATGAAACAGGGCAGTAAGGATCGCTATTATCAGGGAGATGAGACGGATGGCGACAAACTGGTTCCTGAAGGCATCGTTGGGCGGGTTCCGTATCGTGGAACCATTGCGGAAAATATTTTTCAGATGGTAGGCGGGCTTAAATCCGGCATGGGATATGTCGGGTGCCGGACCATTGAAGAGTTAAGAGAAAAAGCAAAATTTATAAAGATCAGCGCCGCCGGTCTGCGTGAAAGCCATGCCCATGACGTGATTATCACCAAGGAAGCACCGAATTACAGCATTGAGTAATATAATATATGTCAGAAAATAATACCGGCAGATTTGTTCACCTGCATGTTCACACCGAATACAGCCTTTTAGACGGTGCCATCCGAATCGATTCTTTGCTGGAGCGGGCGAAATCAGACGGCATGCCAGCTGTGGCCATAACCGACCACGGTACCATGTTCGGTGTGGTCGACTTTTATGAAAAAGCCCACAAAGCCGGAATAAAACCGATTATTGGCTGTGAATGTTATGTCGCGCCCAGAACCCTTCATGATAAGACCCCCATGGATCACAAGGGGGTTTCCCATCTGGTGCTTTTGGCGGAAAATCAGGAAGGGTACCAGAATCTTTGTGCCATTGTCACCCAGGCAAGCTTTGAGGGCTTTTACCATCGTCCGAGAATTGACAAACATATTCTGGCCAAACATGCCAAAGGATTAATCGGTTTATCTGCCTGCCTGAAAGGCGAACTCCCGACTTTGATACGAGCCGGTAAAATCGAGGAAGCGGACGAGGCCGCAAATTTTTTTGTGAATTTATTCGGTGAGAATAATTTTTTCCTGGAGGTTCAGAATAACGGTATCCCGGATCAGGAGATTGTCAACCGGGGTCTTCTGGATATGCATAAACGGCTGTCAATTCCAATGGTGGCAACCAATGACTGTCATTATCTAAACAAAAGCGATGTCAAGGCCCATGGCGTGCTCTTGTGCGTTCAGACGGGCCGGACAGTCAATGATACCAGCCGGTTTAAGTTCAATACGGAAGCCCTGTATTTTAAATCCAGCGAGGAAATGATCGCTGACTTTGCCGGCTATCCGGACGCAATTGATAACACCAGAGCCATTGCGGATCGATGCCATGTGAAATTCGATTTTAACACGTTTCATTTTCCCAAGTTTGATCTGAATTCCTCAAAATCCGAAGCACAAATTTTTGAAGAAAAAGTCCGTCAGGGGTATGCGGAAAAAATAAAAGTGATCCGTAAGAAAAATCCGGAGATGGATGAAGCCGTCTACAAGGAGCGGGTGGATTATGAAATTTCGGTCATCAATGATATGGGGTTCCCTGGCTATTTTTTAATTGTAGCGGATTTTATAGAGTACTCAAAGAAAAAAGGTATTCCGGTCGGACCCGGCCGTGGATCAGCGGCCGGCAGCCTGGTGGCATATTCCCTAGGGATTACCGATCTGGATCCCATAGAGCACGGACTGATTTTTGAGCGTTTTTTAAACCCGAGCCGGCAAAGTATGCCGGATATTGATGTGGATTTCTGTAT
>JAJRPH010000453.1 GCA_024280875.1 Deltaproteobacteria bacterium
GAAGCAAGCTGGGGGCTTATCTTCACCACATTAAATGAACATGGAAATCGTCTTGCCGATAACACCTTAAAAGACCGGATGACCGGAATGCTTCAGTTTTTAGGAGAATCGGCAAAACATTATTTAGAAACCGGCAAGATGCTGAAAACCGGTTAAACCCAGGTAACCTGAGGCGTATTCCTCAAAGGAAACCGTTGATATTTATATTTCGGAAATCCGACCATGGTAACCCCGTAACATGCGTGCCCTTCAGGAAGACCCAACGCTTTTTGCAAAGGCGGCCAGAACATGGCAGCCGCGCCGAAAAAACCGCCCCAACAGGTTCCCAGGCCTAACGATGGGGCCGCCAGTTCCAGATATGTCATGGCAATGGTGCAGGCAGTCTGAGCTGTCATGTCCGACTGGAGACCATGGGCCACAATCACATGGGGCGCATCACGACAGACCACATCAACACCGAAATCCCATGCGCCCACAACCAGTTCCATATGCATTGTTGCGGCCATTTCCGGTTGATCCTTGATCATATACCGCATCCAGTCCACGACCATGCCGACCTGCCGATGAAGTTCATCTGAATCATAAGTCACATGCCATCGAACCGGCTGGGTATTATGGCCTGACGGCGCATATGATGCGATTTGAATCAGTTTGGAAAGCGTGTCCCGGTCAACGGCTTCTTTTTTATATGTCCGGATGGACCGGCGGCTGCACAAAAAATGTTCGGCCCGGTCCTCATCTGCAAGCCATTCTTTTTTCACGGAAGGGCATTGTTCCGGCGTCATATTTTTATGGGAAAAAGCGGCTGTTGGGCATACCGCCACGCAATGACCACAGTTGATACATAATTCATCGGCTCCTGCCACAGGGACCGGAACTGATTTTTTGTCTTTTAACTCAATAATCTTAATTGGACATTCATCGACACAGATTCCGTCACGGTTACATTTATCCGGATTGACTTCAAACAGACTCATGATACGCTCCTTTTGGTTTTTGCGGTGATTGATCTTCTTGAATTTACACTATGATGGGGAAAAATAGATGTCAATAGAAAATAGAGCGAACGTTCGCTTTAATGGACTCAGGCAGAATCTTTAAATATTTTTGACTTAAAACGAATGAATTATGGTAAATTTTTTGCCACAAGAGTAAACAAAATTTTGATTGAAACCGGTTTTAGGAATTTAAAATAAAGGATATATAAATCGAATCATGTATTTAAATCTGAGACTGCCAGATGATGGGCAAAGCAAAAAAAAACCTTATTTCTTTGTATTAAAGAAATAAGGCCTGGATTGAAAAACGTGAAATCCCGATTGCCGATAATTGAAATTCGGTTTTTTACAAAATCATTTAAAACAACAGGCAATCAGGGAAATTACAATAAAACCTCCTGATACAGCCGGTTAAATAGTTCTTCAGCTTCCATCAGCTGCTCCGGGGACATCCGGCCTTTAATAAAACTTCGCTGCTGCGATGCGGTTTCTTGCCCCTGGACTGCAACAAGCGTCATCCATGCATAGGCTTTTATATCATCCCGCGCCACTCCGTGGCCATTAAAATACAACAGAGACAAATTATACTGGGCATTTACATTTCCATTTTTAGCCGCCGCTTCAAACCATTTAAACGCTTTTTCAAAATCTCTTCCAACGCCAATGCCGTTATAGCACATCCCGGCAAACCGGTTCTGCGAGTATACGCTCCCTTTCATGGCAGCTTTTTCGTGCCATTTGGCGGCTTCGGTCAAATCCCTGGCAACCCCCAGCCCGTTATCATACAATACACCCAATCGGCTGAGTGCTTTAAAATAGCCGGCATCGGCTGCCCTGCGATATAATTCAATGGCTTTTTCGAAATCTCTGGGAATGCCGCCTTCACCATTCTCATACATCACACCAAGCCCGAAGATCGCCTCGCTGGAGCCGTATTCTATGGCTTTATAGCTCATCGCAAGCGCCTTTTGCACATCTTTTTCCATTCCCATGCTGCCGTTTAAATACATCATGGCAATCCGGTACATAGATTTACCGTCACCGGCATCCACTGCTTTTTGATACCAATGCCGGGCCTCATCCGGGTTTGGAGCAACACCATAGCCCTTTTCATACAAATACCCGATGCAGTATAGCGCCGGAGGAAAATCTTTTTGCGCTGCTTTCAGATACCATCCCATGGCCTTTTCATAGTCTCTGGGCAGGCCGCCCTCACCATTAAAATACAGCATGCCGATACTGAACTGTGACTGAACAAACCCCTGAGCTTCGGCCTTCCTATACCACTTTAAGGCTTCCTGATGATTTTTCGGAACCCCGTCGCCATTATAAAACATATCCGCAAGATTATGCTGGGCCTGTCCGTAATTTTCTTCAGCGGCTTGTTTATACCATTGGGCGGCTTGTTCAAGGTCCCGTGGGAATCCTTCTCCATTGTCATACATCACCCCCACACTATAATAATGCACCGACAGAGAATCTTTCTGTTCGGCTGCCTTTAAATACCACTCGGCGGCTTCCGCATGGTTTTCTTCAATCCCCTGGCCATAATACAACATATGGGCATAACTGTATTGAGGGAGCGAATAATCCTCTTCCGCAGCTGCTTTATAGAACTCCATCGCCCTGTTTAAATCCTGGGGGACCCCCTGGCCTACCTGATACATATATCCGAGGGTATACCGGGCAGCCGCCCCGCCAAGTTCAGCGGCCTTTAAAAACAAGGCTTCCGCTTTTTTATAATCTTTTTCAACCCCCTTGCCCCGGTAATACATAATGCCTTCAGCAGTCAGCCGCAGCATTTCAGGATTCGGGGCTTCCACCCGGGGCACCACATACCCGCCGGTTTCCCCAAATTCAGCCTGGATATCCGCCTCTGTCAACGGGGAATCAACCGGCAAAGGTTCTGTTACTTCTGTTACCTGCTCTTCTTCCGGCGCATTATGGAATTTTGTCTCGTTTTCTGCTTCCTGTTCTGATGAGACTTCCTGCAAATCCGCAATATGATCTTCTTCTGTTGCATTTTGAAATTGAATCGTTTCCGCAGCCAAAACCTGGGGATAACTCCAGGTTAAACCAATCATTGCGAAAATGATAAATACTTTAAACAAACAACCGGATACACCGAAGGATTTCATTCTTTTTCTCCTGGGCGCTGAAAGAATTAACTGATAAAACTATCTTATAATATTAAAAAAAATGCACTAAAGGCGATAAAAAGTCAAGCGATTTATAAAAATGCGCCCCTTGTCATATCATGCCGGTCTTTAACCCGTAAGCGAACCGGCCCGGGTAAAAGGCTACTTGAAATAAACTTTTTGCCTGATTATAATCAGGCATAATTTCGAGCATGAAAAACCACTACGCCTTGCCAATTTTAAGGGATTGGTGAAACTTTTAACTCAGCCAGCCCGCTACCATCAATGTTAGCGTATCAAACTTTTAACTGGATTTAAAGGGATTCAATGGGGAGCCAACCGAAGCAACACGAGCTTGGAGATAAAATATCGGCACTGATCCGAAGCGGCATCACTATCAGTAATGATGTCATGCACTATATTGATTCCACATTTTCAAACCCTTCCATTGAGGACTTTGCCCGGATTCTTTCCGACCCGTCCAACTGTGAGACCGAAACTGTTTTTGAACTGATCTTCTACCCGGACCTGCAAATGCAGGAAAAGATTGAATCATTTTTAATAAATAAAACTTACAGCAAAAACGACATCAAATCCGCCGCCAGCTATTTGTCACAAAAAAAAATGACCGTTCCGGTCGCCTTTCCGGACCAACGGGGCCCTCTGTTCGTCCGCCCGACGGATTCAACTATCCGGCAGTTCATAGCCCGGCTGAATATCACCAGGCAAATTGATGCTCGCTTGGTTGAAACATTATCCAGCTTTGTTACAGATACGCCTGAAAATCTCAGAATACGTGTGAGGTTGAGAAACTGCCGGTCTGAATTTTCCGATCCGGTGTGTGCGTTTCTGTGCGCATTCATCGAAAACATGTATACCTCATCCCCATATTTCTGGAACGCATTGATATTTTTACTGAATTTTTTCGATTATGCCGATCCAAAGGCGGATATCTATTTGAGTCTAATGGGAGAGAAAAAAGCGGTTCTTCAGAGCATTGCCCAGGCTGAAAAAACCGAACAAGCATTGAAGCATCACTGTGTCGAGGCGTTAATGCTCAAAGGCGTCAACATTTTGTCCATCAATATAGCTGACGCCCGGAAAAAAATCGTTCTGATTGACCACATCTGCATATCAATTTTCGGCAAAACCGAATTATACGGATAATTAGTGCTTGAACGAATTACCTGCTCCAGGCCTTTGCCGCCTCTGCCTCTGCTTCCTTTTTTATCTTGGAATCTTCGGTCAACGCAGCAGCTTTATTAAACACTTCATATGCTTTATTATATTCATGAATCATCTTGTAAGCCTTTCCGAGATCAATATAGATCGGAGCCTCTTTCGGTGCTTTTTCAACAGCGTTTTCAAAGGATTCAACCGCATCTTCGTATTTTTCCATTGCCATGTAAACCCGGCCGATTCCGTGATATGCCATAGGAAAATTCGGTGCCATATCCAGCGCTTCCTTGTAATAATAGACGGCCTGATCATAATCCCCAAGCTTATAGTAAACAAACCCCAGATTTGTCAGGGGATAATGCGGTGTCCCGTACAAAAGATCATCCTTAACCGTTTTAAAACACTCAATAGCGGCATCCCAGTTTTCCTGCTCGATGTAGGCAGACCCCAGATTGTTTCTTGCCGGAGAATAATCCGATTTTAATTTCAAAGCCTTTTTATAATGCACAACGGCCAGTTCCAGATTTCCTTTTGCCATAAATGCCGTGCCCAGATTATTTTGAAGATAGGGGTCATCGGGATAAATGCTTTCAGCCTTTGTAAATTCTCTTAACGCCCTTGTATACTGGCCCTGCCCCAGATAGGCTTCACCAAGGTCTCTGATAGCAAAAGCTCTTTGCTTTTCTAAGTTTTTTTGATTAGAGGAACATGCGGCCATAATTAGCAACAGCATCAAAATCAATAAACGGATACCAAGTTTTCTTTTCATTGTATTCTTCCTCTGTTCCATTTATTCATCAATATAAACACTCATTGAAACCATCAATTGTTTCCGATCTTCATGACCCGTATCCCCGCCCGATTTAAAAAAGACAAAATATGGTCATCGAGTGTAATATAGGTAATCAAAATTTTCATTTTCCCCCGGTCACTGATCATGGTAATTAACCGGCCGGGCACCTGGATTGATACGTTATAATCCTGTGTCCTGTCCGCACCCCGGAAAACCGGGTCTTCACTCTGCCGGACGGACACCACACGGAGCAGGTCGGATACAATTGATTGATAACCCTGGCCGGGGCTGATCTGCAGAACATGAAAACCGGTCGCTTCAATTGATTCGATGGCATCTCCCTGAAGATCGCCAAAATCCACCAGAAATTCTTTTCCCGAAGAAACTGACAAAAGATTTGAATAGGCTTTGACCTGAAATCCTGCATAGGGGAATGAAATTTCCACATTCTCTTGATAGTTCATGCCAACCGCTGCCGCAAAATCTTTAATAAATAAAGCCTGTTGTGAAGTATCAGGGGTTATCAGATATCCGGGCAATGGTTTTGCTGCATCGCCCACGGACACCGGGCCGAAAATATTCTCCCCATCAATCCACTCGGAAAGGACCAGCTGTTTGCCGGACAGATAATGATATAAATCATCTGACATTTTCTGCCCCGGATGATCGATCAGAGTAACGCATACCTGGCCGGGACCGCTGGGATTATCATAAATCAGATCCCCCCGGATTGTTGCAGTCACTCCCCGGTCATTGATTGAAAAAGTATTTCGGCATCCATTTTTATCTATCAGCTGGCAGATAGTATACAACAGCTCTCTGAGCGACGCGTCATATGACAGGGTGACAATCTGCAGGTTTTTCCAGAAAGAGGCAATCACCCCCTGCTCCGGCAATGAAAGACTCTCTTTTTTTGCAAAAAGTATCCGCAGGCCGGAATGAAACTCCATAACCGGTGTTGCGGCCAGATCCAGGCTTAAATCCGCCTGTCCAGACCGGGGAAAAAAGTACTCGCCTTTATCCAGGAGTTCCGCGCCAAATATAGCGGCCGCTTTTTTAAATATGGACGGCAAAGGGGTCAATGGTTCAGACTTCAGTGGTTTTTCGGTTTTTTTCTCAACCGGCTTTTCTTCTTTAACCTTTTCTTTAATTGGCTCGTCAATTTTCTCTTCAGACTTATCTTCAAGCGGGGGCGCAACTACCGGCTCCGGTTCAGGTGCCTGAACCGTTTCAACAGGGATTTCATCGAAGACCGGCACTTCCGCAATTTCTTCTAATTCCGCGATTTCGCCGAATTCCTCAATGACTTCAATTTGTGTTTCTTCCCTGACCGCCTCCTCTGTTTCTTCTGCGACCATCAGTTCACCGGCCGCGTCAAACAGTTCCTGATACCAGGATTCATCCCTGACCGTTGCTACCGGGATATTGACTGTCTGACCGACATGAATGAGATTTAAATCCTTGAGCTGCGGGTTCAGATATTTAAATATCTTCAGCGCCTCTTTGTACGGCCGGGTACTGTATCGACCAAAGTTTCTGGCAATCAATACGGAGACACAATCTCCCTGCTGAACCACATAATTCATGGAATTCTGTAGTAACTGACGGGGAATATTGGTAATTGTGATAAGGGGAATCGTGACCGTGCCGGTGGCCTGACCCTCCAGGGTATCCGGCGCAATCAGCTTAAGCGGCACCAGAATCCGCTGATTGGGAAAAATTAAATCAATGTCTTTAACATTCGGGTTCAGGCGTTTAAAAATTTCCAGAAACATCGGGAAATCCCTGTATGCAATTTCCCCCCGCTGTTTAAACAGCTTGGTCACATAATCATCTTTTTTGACCACATAGGAATCACAGAGGACATCTCTGCCCTGGTCCTGACGTACGACAAATTGTTTTTGAAGAAACGCGGCATGGGCTACCCCATATATTGACAATGACATAATCAAAACGCCGGTTACGATCAGGACCGATTGAAAAACAAAAGCAATTAACTTAGATTTCATCAACATCACACCTTTTGTAAATCAAGCAACTTTGCAATTTCCTCTGATATTCGATGGATAAAAAAAGAAAGGGATTCGCCGTGCAATGGTTTTCCAGGCTCCGGCACATGCTCCAAATCCGCCGGCAGGATCAGCGCCGTCGTATTTATCAACCCGGGATCGGGGATCACCTCATAGGCTTCAGGAAAATTATTTTCAAAATACATGCCCTGAAATCCGGAAAATTTCAAGGCATGGGCGGTCGAATCCAGTATGGCCGTTTCATGGTTGCCGACCAGACCTTTTTGGCGGGCCTGAATCAGACCGGCAAGGCATTCACCTCCATGAGTACATGCGACATGGCCGTTTCGGTTGGCCGTCAACTGGCAGTCCATTATATTCTGTTCGGTCACTTCGGCCACAAATACATGCTGCGCGCCGGCCTTTTTATTGTATTCTTCCACCAGATGAATCACGCGCGGCATGGACACCGGGTTTCCGATCATGGCCGCCTGGGCCACACTCGGCCGGACCGTCACCGGCTCAAAATGCCGTTTTTCAGCATCCGGTTCCAGGTAATATTTGTAAACCGGGTTGGCATGTTCTGACTGAACACCGATGATTTTAGGCAATGTATCGATAATCCCGGTTTCAAAAAATTTCAGGAATCCATTGATCACCGCAGTGATATTACCGGCATTACCAATGGGCACCACAACCACCTTGTCTGTCATGTCGTATTCAAATGCCTGGGCGATTTCATAGGAATAAGACTCCTGGCCAAGTATCCGCCATGCATTTTTTGAATTCAGCAATGCCACATTATAATTTTCAGATAATGCTTCCACTATTTTCATGCAGTCATCAAAAACACCGGGAATTTCGAACACGGATGCCCCGCTGCCCAAAGGTTGGGAAAGCTGCTGGGGCGTGACTTTACCGTGGGGAAGCAATACAGCAGACTTCACATTACCCTGGAGATATGAGGCATACAGGGCCGCAGCCGCAGAGGTATCACCGGTGGATGCGCAAATAGCCAGCACATCTGAAACATGCCCCTGTTGAATCAAATATTGAATGTAACTCAATGCGCTGGCCATGCCCCGGTCCTTAAACGATGCACTGGGATTCTGACCGTCATTTTTAAAGTAAAACTTACATCCCGCCATTTCCTGAAGCCGGGCATTGGATTCCACCACCGGGGTATGTCCCTCTCCCAGATAAATTACCGATTCCAAAGGTATAACCGGACCGATAAATTCATGGAACAGGTAAATACCTTTTAAAGAAGGGATATTCAGCATTTTCCGATAGTCGAAAATCTGCTGCCAGGTTTTGCCGGGAATTTTCTTTAACCGGTCGAACTCCGGATCATGCAGCAACAAAACCTGGCCACACTGGGAACAGGTATACAATAATTTTTCGATTCCATATTCCGACTTGCACCCGAGACAGCGATAAATCAGATGGCCGGATGGTTCAGGAACCAGGTGGGGTTGTATGTGTTTGGGAAAATCTTCTGTTTTCATTATTCATAATCTCTAAAAAAGTCAGATTTCGTCGGCAAAGTATAAAAGTTCACTATTCAAGGCACGCAAATCCTGAGGATCGAGGCGTACGAATGTACGTTGAGTGACGAAGGATGCAGCGTAACGCAGAAGATGAACTTTTTACGAAGCCCAGGGTTCGATTTTTTCTTTGCCGCCCATATAAGGTCTTAATGCTTCAGGAATCATCACGGTTCCGTCCGCCTGCTGATAATTCTCCAGAATCGCGGCCAAAGTTCTTCCCACCGCCAGACCGGACCCATTTAATGTATGAACCGGTTCCGTCCCTTTTTTACCCTTTCGCCGAAACCGAATCCCGGCTCTCCGGGCCTGAAACCCTTCAAAATTACTACAAGATGATATTTCACGATATTTGTCCTGGGCCGGCATCCACACTTCAATATCATAGGTTTTGGCAGCTGAAAACCCCAGGTCACCGGTGCTGAGCACCACCACCTGATATGGCAGACCCAGTTTTTGCAAGACGGTTTCCGCATTTTTCAAGAGGCTTTCCAGCTCATCATAGGATGTTTCCGGGGTGGTAAACTTTACCATTTCCACTTTATTAAACTGATGCTGGCGGATCAGCCCCCGGGTGTCCTTGCCGTATGACCCGGCTTCGGACCGGAAACACGGAGTATGGGCGGTATAATATATCGGCAGCTGATCTTCATCAAGGATTTCATTCTGGTAAATATTAGTCACCGGCACCTCAGCAGTTGGAATCAAAAAATAGTCCCAGTTTTCAAGCTTAAACAAATCATCTTTAAACTTCGGCAGCTGGCCGGTACCTGTCATGCTTTTCCGGTTCACGATAAACGGCGGCAGTACTTCCGTGTAGCCATGTTCGGCAGTATGCAGGTCGAGCATGAAATTGATCAATGCTCTTTCCATCCGGGCGCCGGCCCCAAAAGAGAGCGGGAATCGGGCACCCGCGATCTTTGATGCCCTTTCAAAATCCAGTATTTTTAATTCTTCACCGATTGTCCAGTGCGCTTTTGGCTCAAAATCAAATTTTGTAGGAGCCCCCACCTGACGAACCAGCTGATTATCTGTTTCATTTTTCCCCACGGGAACAGATTCATCGGGAATATTGGGGAGCCGGATCAGTATTTCCTGTATTTTTTCTTCACTTTCCGTTAGGGACTTTTCCAGTATTTTAATTCGTCCGGAAACTTCCCGCATCTGAACAACGAGATCTTCGGCATCCTCTCCATTTTTTTTTAAATCCGCGATTTCACCGGAAACCACATTTCGCCGATGACGCAGTGCCTCAATTTCACCTAAAATCCCGCGCCGGGCAGCCTCCGCTTCCTGGAATGCATCCAGGTCAGCCGTATCCCCTCGTTTTTCAAGGGAATTATATACTTCAGATAAATTTTGCCTCACATACTTGATTTCCAGCATACCGTACCTATATTTGTTATGATATTATATCCATTTTATGTTAATAAAGTAATAAAAATTATCATGCTGTATATTGTTCGTCAATCATTATTGCAATTTGTATCATATTGTGTATTATTGTAAGATACAAAAACTATATTATGAATAATTGTCCATAATATATAGATTATTTTAGATGGAGTGAAGTAATGGAGGATTTAAAGATTAAGAAACAGGAAATTCGTAGTCAGGTGGAAGAAAAACTTGATGCGCTTTCCAAAAAAGAAATCATGGAAAAGTACGGGCTGATTGAAGAACAATTATTTAATTTTGCCAATTTCCTGGAAGCCGAGGTGACACTTCTGTATATCAACCACCCGCATGAAGTAGATTCCAAAAATATTTTAAAGTACTGTAGCGAATCGACAAAAAATATTGTTCTTCCGCTTTTCACGGCAGGGAATAACGGACCTAAGCTCTACAAGATCAGTGATATTGAAAAAGATTTAAAACCAGGGCCCAATAATATTCTTGAACCGAATCCGGATCGATGCAAGCCGGTGCCCATTGATGAAGTGGACATTGCCATCATCCCGGGCATTGCATTTGATGAAAAAGGCGGGCGACTGGGAATTGGGAATGGACGTTACGATCGCATCATAGCAAAACTCCCGGCCACCGCCCGAAAAGTGGCGTGTGCAACCGAAGACCAGATGACCCAGCTGGTTCCCATGGAATCCCATGACAAATATGTCGATATTATCATCACCGACAAACGAATTATTTATAAGATCTAAATGAAACCTGTCGTTGCAATTGTTGGCCGTCCAAATGCCGGAAAATCCACCTTGTTTAACCGGATTACCCGAACCAAAGATGCGCTGGTAGATAATTTTCCTGGGATCACCCGAGACCGTCATTACGGATCATGCACTTGGAATGATATTGAATTTTCAGTAATTGATACGGGCGGATTTTCCAGCGGAGACGATGATGATTTTTCGTCCTTGAGCCGGGAGCAGGTTCACTTGGCGATCAGTGATGCTGATGCCCTTATTCTTCTGCTTGACGGCAAATACGGTGTTTCCCCGTTTGACAGTGAACTGATCGGAATCATAAGAGAAATGACCTGCCCGGTTTTCTATGCCGTCAATAAAATTGACGGTTATGAAAAAGAAGACAACATCAACGAATTTTATAGCCTGGGCATTGATACCATTTACCCGGTTTCCGCAGAACATGGATACGGAGTACCTGATTTTTTAGACAGCCTGGTCAGCGCCCTTCCAGCCTCCCCCAGCACGACAGAAGACGATGAGGCGATTAAAATCGCCATCATTGGCCGGCCGAATGTCGGGAAATCATCGTTAATCAACCGGATCTTAGGAGAAAACCGGGTCATTGTGAGCGATATTCCCGGCACAACAAGAGATTCCATTGATACCACCTGTGAAATCAACGGCCGGAAATACCTGCTGATCGATACGGCCGGCATTCGCCGAAAAAAACAAGTCTTTGATAAAATTGAAAAAATCTCGATCATCAAAGCCTTAAAAAGCATTGAACGATGTGATATTGCCTTAATTCTCATTGATGCCCATGAAGGAATTACCGACCAGGATGTTAAAATTGCCGGCTACGCCTTTGAACGGGGATGCGGATGTATTTTTCTGCTCAACAAATGGGATCTTGTTGAAAAAGACCACAATACCCTCAAACGGTATATTGAAAAACTACGAATGGAGGCCAAGTTTCTCAGTTTTACCCCGGTACTGGCCCTTTCCGCACTGACCGGACAACGTGTGCCGAAAATTTTTGACCTGATCAACACCGTATATGAGCAATTCACCACACGAATTTCTACCGGCCCTTTAAATAAGATATTTGAACGGGCCACCGCAAAAACGGAACCGTCACTTCACAACGGCCGGCGGATCAAATTTTTTTATGCCACCCAAATTTCCGAAAAACCGCCGACATTTATCAGTTTTGTAAACACGCCCGACGGGATTCACTTTTCTTATCAGCGCTATCTTATCAACCAGATCCGACTGGCAACCGGCCTGAACCAGACCCCGGTCCGATTATTTTTCAGAAAACGACACGAAGCCAGCAATAGAGTTTCCCAAAAAAAACAGTTTATCCCTAAAAGCCGGAAAAAAAGAAACCGCTCCAGGTGAAACAGCTATATCAAAAGATAACTCATTGAATTTTTGATAAATGGCAATAACGGGCAATAAAAACGACAAAAACACTTTGGACCTTTTTGAGCACCAGGCACAAAAAGCCACGGCTGGCTCCAGGCCCCTGGCTGACCGGATGCGGCCCGTCCGACTGGACCAGTTTATCGGCCAGGAACAAGCGGTAGGCAAGGGTTCATTGATTCACAGCGCCATCGAAAATGACCGAATCTTTTCAATGATTCTCTGGGGACCGCCGGGTTGCGGAAAAACTACTCTCGCGCGGATTATCGCCGAACACACCCAATGCCACTTTTCACATTTTTCAGCCGTTCTTTCCGGTGTCAAAGATATCAGAAATGTCATCGAAGTGGCCAAGGAGCAACAAAATTTCCATCGAAAACGGACCATTCTTTTTGTCGATGAAATCCATCGATTCAACAAAACCCAGCAGGATGCCTTTTTGCACCATGTTGAAAGCGGACTGATTACCCTGGTGGGCGCCACCACGGAAAACCCCTCTTTTGAAGTGATTCCGGCGCTTCTTTCACGATGCCAGGTGGTCACCCTGTCCCCCATGTCTGAATCTGACATGAAAATCCTTTTAAAACGGGCATTAAGTGACAGAGATAACGGCTTGGGCCAGCTGGAACTGAGCTATTCCGACTCCGCCCTTGACCATATCATTGCCATTTCCGACGGAGATGCCAGGTCGGCACTCAACGCGATTGAAATTTCAGCTATTTATGCGTCTTCCAAAGCAGTTCGAAATGATAATACAAATCATGAAGTACCCTTAGAAGAAGTGGAAAATGCTTTGCAGCGAAAAGCGCTGATCTATGATAAATCCGGGGAAGCGCACTTTAATCTTATTTCTGCTTTTCATAAAAGCCTCCGGGGAAGTGATCCTGATGCTGCCATCTACTGGCTGGGCAGGATGCTCTCTTCCGGGGAAGACCCGATGTATATTGCTCGCAGAATGATCCGGTTTGCCTCCGAAGATGTGGGCAACGCTGATCCTCAGGCATTATCCATCGCCATGGCGGCCATGGAAGCCTTTCGTTTCCTCGGTTCACCGGAAGGTGATCTTTCCCTGGCCCAGGCAGCCGTCTATCTTTCGACAGCACCGAAAAGCAACAGCATCTACACGGCCTACGGACAGACGCTCAAAACCATCCAGCAAACCGGTGCCCTGCCGGTCCCTATGCATATCCGCAATGCCCCCACCCGATTGATGAAGAATATCGGCTATGGCAAAGACTACAAATATGCTCACAATTACAAGGACGCCTTTGTTCCCCAGGACCATTTGCCGGAAAAACTGCAAAATGAAATATTCTATACTCCCACCACCCGAGGATATGAAAAAATCGTCAAAGAACGACTGGACAAGTGGCGGGCGCTTAAAAAAAGTCATCAAAAAAACGATCCCGGCCATAAGTAACCGTCATTACCTTACTCACCGCAAGCAATAATAGCCACAATAGTCAAGTCACACTCAGTTCAGGTGATTTCCTCAATCGCTAAAGGGTACTTTGACATTTCTTCGCAATGATCGTTGTAAAGAACAATCGGATTTTCATAGCGGAAGCCGATATTCTCGTCCGGGCAGGCGTACTGCATCGCGCAGATCAGCACCTCATTTTCCTGGTATACATGGTCCGGGTTTGTCCAGAAGGGGAAAGGACCGTCATTTAAGCCGATACGCCATTCATCCCCCAGCAACCCGATGCCGTGCTCATATCCGGGCACCATGTAGTCTGCGAACCCGCCTTGTTCTGAAAAATCCATCATCTGCTCTGCCAGCAAAGACGGGGTGATGCCGGCCCGATAGGTTTCCAGGGTTTTTTTAACGATGCTGACAAAATTATCCGCATGCCACCGCTGGCGGTCGGTTGCCGGCCCGATCAGATAATTATGGGCATGGTCGCCCAGACCCAGCTTAAACGTGGAATGGATATCCACCATCAGGGGCTCACCGGCCTGGATTTCACGCCGTGATGCCGGTGTGCAGGCACCTCCGGCATATCCGGTCCGATAACCGCTGGCAATTTCATTGCCGCCGGTAAAAGACCATTCCCATTCACTGCCGGCCCGTCTCATGGCGAGAGCGGCAATTCCGGCAATTTCAGTTTCCGTCATGCCTTTGTAACCGCCGTTCTTAATGGCGTCAAAAACCGCCTGGTGCCCGATATCCACAATACGCGAGGCTTCTTTAAACCGATTAATCGTTCCGGTATCTTTGATTAACGCCAGTTTGTCGATAATGGTGTGTGCGTTCACGAGCTCGCAGTCGGATAGTGCCGCGTCAAACTGCTGGTACTCATAATGGGTCAACCAGCCTTCGGGCAGGTAATTGGACATACCGCTTTCAATACCCACTCGCCCTTTACCAGTAGGCAGAATGTCTTTGATAAAATCTGAAATCTGTTCAATCTGATCCTGGCCGCCCATGGGAGCAAATCCGTACACATGGTCTTCTCCCAGCCAGGAATCATCTGCCGCACGGGCCGCGTCAATAACAAATGTAAATGCGGTCGGCAGACCCTCGGGAGGGATCACAATATAGCTGCGCCATGGAAAAAACGCATCCGTGGTCCAGGAGATTGTCCGGAGCCGGGAGCCTAAATAAACGTCAATGTTTTCCTTTTGCATCTGCGCCTGGATATTTTTAATGCGTTGATGAAAATCGATAAAATACGGGTCATTAATTGGATTGGTCATGGTTTTGCCTCCTTTCTAATAGTCTGTGGGAATGGTGGCCAGTACTTTGTTTAAGCGGTCGGAAAGGGACGCCAGCCGGAGCGCTTTTACCATGTTTCCCTTGAGCTTCAGCTTCATAGTCATCAGTGCCTTCTGGGCGTTTAGTTCACCCCGTGTAATTTTGGCAAATGTTTCGTAATCCCCGGTAACGGCAAACTCAGGTTTGGGAGACTCCCCCTTGCCGATGAGCATTTCTGCGAATTTGCCGTCCTCAAACTTGAAATACAGAAATTTTTCCGACCCATCCGGGCAATTTTTATAAATATTGCTCATGGATGAGGTGACAAAATTCATTCTCTCCGGCGGTAGTTCCGATTTCAGGCGCCGTTCCGCCTCATCCCGCCATTGGGGACTCAAATACTTGAAATTTTCGGTCATGGTAATCCTCCTTGTGGTGATAAGTTATTTATTCACAAACAGCCCATGGGCAATAAGATCCACCGTGTCCTCAAACATTTTATGAATCAGTTTGTCTTCGGTTTTAATATACATCCGGATGATAAACATTTTATAAACCATAAAAACCACTTCAGACACACGGTCCGGGTCGATGTTGCGAAAGACTTTTTCAGCAATTCCCTGTTTTAAAATTGCTTTAATCAGCCCCACCGAATTTTGGTTAATATCATAAAAAGGGTCTTTTAAGGCAAACATGGGGAAAATTTCAGGGTCACGATTCAGAAGCTGCCGGAGCTGAATGTCTTCGGACAGATATTCAACGGCTTTAAAGCACATGATTGAGAATTTTGCTTTAACATCCTCTTCATTTTCAACTGCTTCCAGAACTTTTGACTGCCATTTCAAAAGCGCATGGGCCACGGTTTTATGATAAAGGTCTTTTTTATTTTTTACATACAAATACAGGTTTCCCTTAGTCATATTCAGGCGGCCGGCAACATCATCCATGGTCGTTTTCCGGTATCCGAATTCAGAAAATGCGGACAGGGCAACTTGGTAGATGGTTTTAATGTCTTCTCTGGGTTTCATGGCACCTCATTAAATAAATGAACAAATTGTTTATTTGTTTATTTAAACTACAATGGGATTAAAGTCAAGTTTTTTCATATTGCGATTATTTTTTTTAAATTTTATCTTAGAATCAAATAATTTCAAAAGAACTGTAGGCATTCACAGGGTGCCGCAAATGCGAGGCACCGGTTGTGTAGACGTATTTTCATACTTCAAGTATTCGAAAACAAAGCAGATACTGTGGCCTGCGAATGCCTGCAAGATTTTAAATCGCCCGCTATAATGATCGGAGCGAGACAATGTAATCAGAGGATTTACACAATGGATAGAATTAACCGCATCATAATAACTGCATTCGTCGTTGTTTGTGTGATCAGGGCCTCCGGGTCAACCCATGCGTCTTCTCTGGACCAATATCTGACGGCCGGCCAAAACCTGCCGGTCGGGCTTACGTGCGATTCATCAGGCCCGGATATTCTGCCTGCAAGCTATATGTCATCGGATGCCTCAAACCGGCGCACCGGATTCACCATGGGTGAACTCCATAAGTATATGGGATACGGAACCATCATAGCTGCCGCTGCGGCCGGTGTGTCAGGATCGGATGACGGTTTCCATAAAGGGGCGGGTAACTTAACGGCTGTTTTGGCGGTTATGACCTGTATTACCGGTTTTTCTGAATACAGTTATTATTTTGACATGGATGAGGGACTGTCACCCTACAATATCCATATTGTGCTGGCAACACTGGCCACCGTAGGATTTGTAGTTACTGCCATCGATGCGAACAGTAATGACGACACTGGACATGCCGGGCTTGGCATTGGGTCCGGTGTACTGATGGCGATTCCGATCATTGTGCTTCATTTCTAATTGTGCAACCGTCGGAGTGAGAACCATTTCATCCTTGACGAAACACTATTGGCTTTCAATCTCGTTAAGCTTGATGCGGGCTTCTTCGTTGTCCGGATTCTCTTTAATCTCAGCAATTAGCTCATCGACTGCTTTTTCTTTCATCCCTTTTCGGTAATACTCCATGGCCTGGTGATAATGGGATGGGGTCTTTTCTTTTTCTATGTTTCTGGCATCAATATATTTGGCGTGGGCTTTATCATTGGCAGGGTCGAGCTTGATGGCAATTTGGTAATAGAAAATCGCATCGTCAATTTCACCCTTTTCATAATACACATCACCGACTTTCATGGCATCAGCGGAGTCTTCAATGTTCCATTGTTTCATACGTTCGCGTTCCCGCTGCTGAAGTTCAAAATCAAAGTCTTTCATTTTATTGACTTCATCGGCCACCCCGGTTTTGTCATGCTTGAAAATGATATTGGTGTCTTCGGAAAATCCGGCCGCAGGCACTAAACAAATGGCCAGAAAAATGACTGTTAATTTAATAAAATTGGATAGTTTCATAAAATCCTCCTGAAATGTTAATCCTCTGAAAACTAAAAAAAGTGATATGCAGATTTTTAATCCGTCCGATAAAGTTAAATATAAGGCCAAGGAACCATGCATGTCAAATCTATAAGATGATCTGAAGCATATTATACATATATGCGAATCAGTTAAGCGATTAATTTTCATTATCTGACTGATCTTTTTTGACAAACACAAGCAGCTCCCCTTGTTTGCCGTATAAAATAGGATACTGCCCCAAAAGTTCGCAGCTGCCGGACACGGTTTTTCCCATCAAAAAGAGTGTGGCTTTTTTTTTATTGACTTTATAAAAGCGAGACTATATTTTATAGCTTAAAAAAAGAGAGGCGGATATTAAAAATTAAAATTAGCTTTTCAGTCTCTTTTATTGCAGGTTTTGAAGCACTCTGAAAAATTATCACGGAAGGAATGAAATGGCAGTAAAAAAAAAAATGGAGGCCCGGAAACAGCAGATACTGACTGTCGCAGCAAAGGTTTTTGCTGAAAAAGGATTTCAGGAAGCGACCATTTCCGAGATCGCGCAAAAAGCCGGGATTTCCGAAGCATCCATTTATGAATATTTTACCACAAAAGAAGGACTGCTGTTCTCAATTCCTGCAGAATCTGCAAAAGAGATTTTTGACTTAATGGAATTTCATTTAAAGCTGATCCGGGGTGCGGCAAATAAACTTCGATCCATCGTGTTTCTTTTTATGCACTCTTACCAGAACCATGCGGAATTTGCAGCCATTATCATGTTGATTTTAAAGCATAACAAGCGGTTTCTGGAAACCGAAGGACATTTGATTATCCGCCAGGGAATTAAAAATATTAATAAGGTGATTGAGGAAGGCATTGCATCCGGTGAATTTCGTAAAAACCTCGATCCATATCTGGTCAGGTCAATGATTATCGGAACTATTGAGCACCTGGTCACGAACTGGATCATGACCGGCCGTCCTGAAAACCTGGAAGAGCTCGTTGACCCGATGATTGACTGTATTATCGAGGGAATACAAAACAGGCCTGATGAACCGGTCCACTGGAGTATGAGGAGAATCCCGGCTGAAGTGCAAAAGGAGATGCGCGATAGCCGGATAAAATAAAAAGTGGCACTATAAATTTTTCGTAAAAGGAAAAGTGAACCATGGAAGTAATTGAAAGTAAAATTGATGTTAATTCCGAGGGGTATCAAAAAAATTATAAGGAGATGACCGCCCTTGTCGAGGAACTGAACAAAGAACTTGATATTGCCATGAACCAGCGGTCGAAAAAGGCGCTGGATCGGCAGGCGGAATCCGGGAAAATTCCGGCAAACAAGAAACTGGAACTGCTGCTCGACAAAAATACTCCGTTTATGGAAATCGCCCCCCTTGCCGCAAGAGGGATGTATGACGGCAAAATCCATAAAGCCGGCGTCATCATAGGTATTGGCGTGATTGAAGGGCGGGAATGTATGATCAGTCTCAATGACGCCACCATTAAAGGGGGTTCCATTTATCCCATGGGGGTGAAAAAATCATTAAGATGCCAGGCCATTGCCATGGAGAACCGGCTTCCCATGATATCCTTACTTGATTCAGCCGGTGCGTATCTGCCCATGCAGTCTGAAATTTTTCCGGACTTGGATGATGGCGGCAGAATATTTTATAACCAGGCCATAATGTCTAAAATGGGCATTTCCCAGATTGTGGGGGTAATGGGGCTTTGTACGGCCGGCGGTGCTTACGGTGCTGCCATGTGTGATGAGATTGTTCATGTAAAAGGTCACGGTGCGATTTTTCTTGGCGGCCCCCCCCTGGTCAAGGCTGCCACCGGAGAAGAAGTCACCGCCAATGAACTGGGGGGGCCGGAACTGCATTGCAGTGACTCCGGTGTGTCTGATTATTATGCGGAAGATGACGCCCATGCCATCCAGATCATCAGAAATATTGTCAAAAACCTGCCGGTAAACGAAAAATCAAAGCTCTCCATGACGGAACCGAAACCACCCATTTATGATCCAAAGGAGTTATACGGGATCGTGAGCCCGGATCTGACTAAGCCCTATGATTGCCGTGAAGTGATTGCCAGAATCGTGGACGGCAGCAAGTTTTTGGAATTCAAGGAAATGTACGGTCCGACCCTGGTAACGGGATGGTCCCACATCCATGGATATCCGGTGGGCATTCTTGCCAACAACGGGATTCTGTTTTCAGACAGCGCCCAGAAAGCCACCCAGTTTATCCAGCTGTGCGACAAACGAAAGATACCATTGATATTCCTTCAGAATATCAATGGGTTTATCGTGGGCAGCCAGTATGAACGGGGCGGTATTACTAAAGACGGGCATAAAATGGTGAATGCCGTTTCAACCGCGTCAGTTCCCAAGTTTACCGTGGTGGTGGGCGCGTCATTTGGCGCGGGTAATTACGCCATGTGCGGCAGGGCCTATTCTCCGAGATTTATGTGGATGTGGCCAAACGCCCAGATTGGGGTGATGGGCGGCGAACAGGCAGCCGGTGTTCTTGAAACCATTACCAGTGATCAGAGAGCACGCCTGGGACAGCCCCCCATGACTGAAGAAGAAGTCGAGTTTATCAAGGGGTCGGTTATTGAAAACGCACGCAAGGAAGGAAACGCTTATTACGCCACATCCCAGCTGTGGGATGACGGCATTATAGATCCGGTGAAGACAAGAGATGTCCTGGGACTTGCCATATCAGCATCGCTTAATGCGCCGATCAGGGATGATGTATACGGCTTTGGCGTCTTCCGAATGTAATGGCGTCGCCAAAAGTCTTATCTACTGCGTTGTAGCAGTTTTTCAGACACTCAAGATACTACTTGTATGATTTCGAGTCTGAAAAACAGCTACGCCATGTATATGAAACTTTTGACTTAGCCATCATTGATGGCTTCATAAAAAGCTCAATTTCTGCGTTGCGCTGCATCCTTCGCGTCTTCATCGTATGAAAAATACGAATCATCGCTCAGGATTTGCGACGCCTTGCCAATTTTATTAAGATTTGGTGAACTTTTTCTTTTGCCATCTGAGCCTGACTTTTTAAGGTGTAATTAAGGAAACTTAATATGTTTAAAAAAATACTGATTGCAAACAGAGGTGAAATTGCCCTTCGGGTGATCAATACATGCCGGGATATGGGTGTTAAAACCGTGGCGGTTTATTCGGATGCGGATAAAAAAGCAATGCATGTTCTTGCTGCCGATGAATCGGTTTATCTGGGGGCTTCGGAACCCTCTCAAAGTTATTTGAATATGGATAAAATCATTGCCGGTGCAAAAAATACCGGTGCAGAAGCAATTCATCCGGGGTACGGGTTCTTGGCTGAAAACAGTGAGTTTGTGGAAAAATGTGAACAGCAAGGCGTTATTTTTATCGGGCCGCCGGCCAAAGTGATCAAAGACCTTGGAGATAAAATCACTTCCAGAAAAATTATGCTAAAAAGCGGGGTTCCTGTAACGCCGGGGCTGTTCAGTACTGAAGCGGATGCCGGAGTCATGATCGTTGAAGCTGAAAAAATCGGGTATCCGGTGCTCATTAAAGCCACAGCCGGGGGCGGCGGAAAAGGCATCCGAATTGTTCATTCGTCTGAAGAGATGGCTGATGCCTGCGCGGCTGCCTCACGAGAAGCTGTCAATGCATTTGGAAACGGCGAAATCTATCTTGAAAAGTTTTTCACTAAAGCCCGCCATATTGAGTTTCAGGTGCTGGCCGACAAATTTGGAAACACCATTCATTTGCTGGAAAGGGAATGCTCGGTTCAAAGAAGACACCAGAAGATCATTGAAGAAACCCCGTCCACGGTTTTAACACCGGCGCTCCGGGAGGAAATGGGAAAAGCCGCGGTTACCGCTGCCAAAGCATCCGGATATGTCAATGCGGGAACCGTTGAATTTTTGGTGGATGAAAATAATAAATTTTATTTTCTGGAGGTCAACACCC
>JAJRPH010000454.1 GCA_024280875.1 Deltaproteobacteria bacterium
AAACGGATAAAATCGCCAGTGATATTGATCTTGAAAAATTACAGCAGACCAGCCTGAAGCTCAAATTATTTGGAACAATCACCGGCAGAAACGATTCTGATTATGCGGTCATCGAAGATACGCAGAAACGCAAACAGGGTTTGTACCAAAAAGGGGACACCATTCAAAATGCCGAAATTAAACGGATATTAAGACGGAAAGTTGTTTTGAACGTGAATGGAAAAGATGAAATTCTTCTCATGGAAGATGATAAACCCAATTCGGCAAGAAAAAGCCGGAAACCTTTTCCCCTTAGAGGCGATAAAATTGAAAATCTACTGGATGATAACCGGTTTGCTATTGGGGAATCGGTTACCATTGACCGTGATAAAATCAATAGCTCTTTAAAAAATATTAACCAGCTAATGAGCCAGGTGAAAGTCCGGCCACATTTTAAAGACGGTAAACCCGATGGTCTTCTTTTGAGCCACGTCCGGCAGAATTCGATTTTTAAGGATATGGGACTGCAAAACGGAGATATCGTCAAAGGGGTCAATGGAAAAGATATACAATCGGTGGATGATGCATTAAAGTTTTATGAAAATCTTAAATCCTCAACTTCTGTTGAACTTCAAATTGAACGGAAGGGAGAGATCTTATCCATCAATTACCAGATAGAATAAACAGGCTACTTTTTACAATATTATCAATATTTAATTTAAAAAAAAATTCGGAAAATTAATATGCAAAGTTTACAGAGATATTCAATCGTGGTCTTATGCGTATGCATCGTATATTTTATTTTTTGCAAACCGGCCTTTTCAGCTGATCAAACCGATCAGAACAAAGCCCCCAAAGCAGAAACAGACATTTTGCCGTCATCTCTTGACCAGGCCGAGGCGATTTCTCCGAAGGAAAGTTTTATTTCAATTGATTTCAATGACGTGGATATTGAAGTATTTATAAAATTTATCAGTGAACTGACTGGGAAAAATTTTGTTATTGACCGGCGGGTTAAAGGTAATATTTCAGTGATCTCTCCCACGAAAATATCCGTGGATGAAGCCTATAAAGTCTTTGAATCGGTTCTGGAAGTTCATGGATATGCCACTGTGGATGCAGGCAAAATCACCAAAATTATCCCATCACCCTATGCCCGGACCATGAATATTGAAACACGCTTAAAAAAAGAAGCAGATTCACCCAGCGATAAAATCGTTACCCAACTGATCCATCTTAGATATGCGGATCCAAACCAAGTCAAACAATTATGCGCGCCGCTGGTATCCAAAAGCAGTGTGGTGCTGGCATATTCCCCCACCAATATGCTGATTATCACGGATGTCTATTCAAACATAAAACGGTTGATCCGCATTATTGATGCCATTGATGTCACAGGCATCGGTCAGTCCATTTCGATTCTGCCTATTGATTTTGCCAATGCAGATGAAATGGTTAAGATCATCGATTCGGTTTTTAATGCATCCGCTAAGCCGAGCAAGAAAAGGCAGAAAGAAGTCACTTTGGTCGCCGACAAACGGACCAATATCATTATTGTGGTGGCCAGTGAAACCAGTACGGAACGTGTCCGCAAACTCGTTAAAATGCTGGACCAGCAAGTGCCCAGAGGCAGCGAAAAAATTCATGTGTATTACCTTGAAAATGCCAAAGCCGAGGAACTGGCATCAGTGCTACAGGAGTTTCCGACAAAAGACAGCGGGGCAGGGGTTGCGAACAAAGGCAAGAAACTGGCGCCTATTGTTTCCGAAGATGTTAAAATAACCGCTGATAAAGCCACAAACAGCCTGATTATAGTCGCGGAAAAAGATGATTATGAGGTGTTAAAAGATATCATTAAAAAATTGGATATCCGGCGCTCCATGATGTATATTGAATGTCTGATTATGGAAATAAATAAAGACAAATCCTTGAGTCTTGGTACCGAATGGCAGGTTGGCGGTGAAGGCAGTTACGACAAATACAACGGCGCCTGGGGCGGCGGGTTCAGCGGCGGTGCGGTGGGAGGGGGTGATCCCGGATACCTGTCATCTGCGCTTTCGGCAGCCACCGGTACTGCGTCCGTGCTTCCCCCAGGATTTTCGGTGGGAGTTTTTGGGGAATCGATAACGGTCGGCAATATTGTATTCCCAACCATTGCTGCCGTAATCAATGCTTATAAAAAAGATAATGACGTACATATCCTGTCTACGCCGCAAATACTGACCACGGATAACGAAACCGCCAAAATTACAGTGGGTAAAAATATCCCTTATTTGACAAAGGCCAGCAGCGGCGATACGAACTACAGCAATTACGAATACAAGGATGTTGGAATCAGCCTTGAAGTCACTCCCCAAATCAGTAAAGACCGCCAGATTCGCCTGGAAATCGCGCTTGAGGTAACAAAACTGGAATCAAGCACTAATCAGTTTCAGCCGACCACTTTAAAAAGAACGGTAAATACGACTGTTGTGGTGAATGATTCAAATACAGTGGTCATCGGCGGCTTAATTGACGAGGCTTTCTCGCTAACAGACTACCGGGTCCCTTGCCTGGGCAGCTTACCGGCCTTAGGATGGCTGTTTAGATCTGTTGGAAAAGGCAAGGAAGAAACAAACCTTTACATATTTCTGACGCCGCATGTCCTTGGAGATGCGATGGAAGGAAATAAAATTTTTGAAGAGAAAATGCATCAGATGGACAAGCTTGAAGAAGGGCGGATTAAACTTTTTGATGAAAAGTCTTTTTTCTCTGTCCCCAAAATGCTGATGAACGAATAATTTGTTTCAACTTTAATTTTCATAAATTAATTCTTATTATCAATGGTTTAATAAATAATGTTTAAACGTCTTTCACAAATTTTATTTCAGGAGTTCAATGTTTCCGATGAGTCATTTTCGGAAGCACAGCAAACCTGTCTTGAACAGAATGCGATTCTTTCTGAAATTTTGATCAAAAAAAAATTCATTACCGAACACCAGCTTTTGCAAGCCTTTAGCCAGCTTTACAATCTTCCTTTTCTGCCCAGGATTGTCATAGATGATCTTGATACAGAATTCACACAGCAGGTATCCATTCAGTTTTTAAAAAAATATGCGATGGTCCCGCTTAAACATATGCCGAACTTTCCGGCATTATCTGAAGAAG
>JAJRPH010000455.1 GCA_024280875.1 Deltaproteobacteria bacterium
GCAATATACATATAGTTTTAACGGATTCATGGACTGGGTTTTTTCAGAATTTAAATGTGGCAGGATTGCTACATCAAACGCTTTGACCCATGTTCGGACATCAGGATATTGTATAACACCAAAAAAATAAATATTGGGATATTCATCGAGTTCCAATATCTTCGGGTTGGCATGGGTAGACCCAATGAGAATAATATTCCACTCCGGGCGATGCTCTGCCAGATACCCTATTAATTCAATGTCAATTTTTCCTTGTTCCAGATTTCCCACATATCCGAGCTTGGGACCGCTAATTGATTTCAATTTCTGAAACAGTTTATGTTCAGAAAAATTCGAAGGCGGTTCTAATTCACAACCATTCGGTATCAACTGGATATCTTGAAAATATTTTTGAAACGACTGCTGCACTTTTTGACAGTTGGCAAACGACAGATCCGCTATTTTTAGCACTTCTTTATAATGATTTGTAATATAAAGTCTTTTGACTTCCGGCAAATCAGGCCACGTGCGATGATCATCCACCAGATCCACAATCTTTAATTTAGGATGGAAATATTTGACAATTTTCGTAATATTCGCATTCTGGGGATAAAACCAGAAAATTGAATGCCGTGGCTGAATCCCAAGATCAGCTAAACAATCTTCAATATATTTCAAATATTCATTTTTGCCGGGATACCGCCAGATTTGTTTTGCTTCATCGCTTTTATCCGTTTTGTATATAAACGTATGGAAACTGACTTTATCCGTGTCTCGAATCCCCCAGTCCCGTAATATCGTTTCCCGATAAATCAATCGATCATGAACCATGCCGCCATTTTTTCCTTTATCACGTAGCGCTTCAATGGATATCGGCATATCAAATACGGCAATTTTTCTTATTTGGGATCGATGTGACAAATACTTGATGAACATATCTGAACGGCGGCCATAAATCCCCGTATCATTCTGCTTCCAAAAAAGAACGACATCCCAGCCTCCATTGTCATTGGGTTGGCTATTGCCGATCAGTCCTTTGGCGGGCATCTTTTCTTGTATTTGCAAGAAATCTAACGCATTAAGCGGCAGTTTTTTCGGACATTCAAGCGCATTAAGAATTTTACTGTATATTTTTTCTCCAATTGATTTATAACTAAACTGTTTTAAAAACAAATCCCGTTTTCCCAATTGCTTCAACCGGTATGAATCGCTATTTGACAAGATTTGATCAATTTTCCCGGATAGCTCATCCATTTTTACCTGTTCAATGGCACCGGCCTGTATCAAAGGTTCCAACGGTTCTGTTCCCGTCGCTAAAACAGGAATTCCCATTGCCAATGCGTCCACTGCCTTTGCCGGCAGCTGATATTTTGAAATATCACTCTCCACATTTTGAATCAAACATACCAAATCAGCAATAATAAGATTTTCCGGCAACTTATCAAACGGCTGATCCGGAAGCAGTATCAGATTTTCTCCCCCTATGCGCTTTAGCTTTTTTTCATATGACCTGTCCGGGGGACTACCGATCACACATAGTTTATAATTCGGGTTATCACAGGCGATAATCGCATTTAAGACTTCAACAACGCCTTTATGTTCTCTGGGAGTGCCTAAAAATAAAACGACCTTGTCATTACCATCTATTCCCAGCTCATTTCGACGCATTGTTTTATCGTATAAAGATGGGTCGAAACGGAATTCATCCCGTGCGTGAGGAACAATCATGCCACCAAATTTTTTTTCCAATGCATGATTTGAAACGAATAAACCGTCCGCATATTTAAGTAAATTTTCAGAAAACCGTGTCCAGGTTTCCTCAAACGGCACATCCAGGTCGCTGTATTTATTATTTTCAATATCCGCAACAGTCAGCGGTGTTTTATGATTAAAAAAGGAAAGCTCATAGTCGTCAACATCAATAAAAACCGGGCGATTCTTAAAGGCTTTCATCATTAATCCCAGTTGTATGGATGGAAGCCGTGCTTTGCAGGAAACAATTATGTCAGCGGGTATTTTCGAGGATACTTTTTCAAGAACAGATAAAAATTCCGGGAAATCTTTCCCTGGCAATGGCAACACCTCAATATTGCTATTCATTAAGGGTTCCCACACCTGATTATTGTATCTCGGGAATGAGGGCCCGAGTATCAGAACATGGAAATATCTGCTCAATGCTTCAGCCAGCAGATATGCCCGGCCCAGAGGGTTATGCCCTACATCCCATGCAATCACGGCAACCGTAAGATTATAGCGCCTGAGGGGATAGGCCTTCGGATCTGTTACAATTTTATCCGGAAGCAGATAATTTTCACTCAAATTGATCTGCTCAAACAATTGGAACTGTTTTTCCATATGATGCGTTGCCATGGTAAAATTTTTCTTAAACATCGACATGGTCAACATGCTGACTACCGCATGACCCACCTTCCAGCGGTTTGACTGCATTAGCGCATTAAATTGAACCCGGAAACTTTTTATCCATTGGACCAATTGATCTCTTTGTGCTTTAAACTTATTGTTTGTTTGCTCAAGTACCTTTGATTTTTGCTCAAGTATTTTTAATTTTTCTTGATATTGTTGTATCTCAACTTTAGCCGATTCCCTCTCAGCCTGCCGTTTCTCTTCTACTTCATCATATTGTTTTCTATTTTTTTCAAGTTCAGCCCTGAACTTTTCAAGCGATTCTCTGGCTCTCGCCTCTATGGCTTTTAGCTGATCGTCTTTGATGAAAAGAGTTCTTTCTAACTTCTTGATTTCCCGTTCATGCTCTTCTGATTCATGATGTCTTATATTCTTTAAACTACTTAGTTTATTACCAGATTCTTCGTAAGCGATCAAATTTTCGATTCGGGATTTTTCAACCGCTTTTAATATATTAGAAATGATTTCCGGCGCTGATAAATTCTGAATAAAGCCTGAAAGCAACGGGCAGGATTCTTCATGATGTGTTGAATAAAGTATCCCCAGGCCATGGAAACCGGGAATTTTTATTAATGTAAATGATATATCTGATTCCTGAACAAAATCTTCAACAGCTGTCAAAACACCACTGCGAAAATTATGCTCATAAATCGCATTATAAAGATGCGGATTCAGGCCGCCTCTATCAGCCATTTCGCGACTGCCCGGTATCAGTCCCTTTTGAGCATATGGCATTCGAAATGCTTCCGGAAC
>JAJRPH010000456.1 GCA_024280875.1 Deltaproteobacteria bacterium
AAATCAGTGGGCCTGGATGTCAATATTTTAGCCTATTACGGCTTTATGAAACAGCAAAGCGAAAAATACAACAGCAAGGAAGGGTATGAAACGGCGTTCTTCGGCGCTTAACCCGATTTCTTCACCATAGAGGCGCTGAAAATGAAAACCACCGTGTCCTCAGTGGTGAATTTTGAATGATCATCAATTTAAAATTCCGACCACCGCACCGGTCATGCAGGTGGCAATTGTTCCGGCAATAACGGACCGGACACCCAGGCTGACGATATCATCCCGCCGTTCCGGAGCAATTCCGCCAAGTCCGCCGATCATGATCCCAAGACTGCCGGGGTTGGCAAACCCGCATAACGCGTAGGACATTATCAGCATACTCCTCGAACTCAGGCTGCCTTCAGGAAGGTTCCGCATATCCAGATAGGCAATCAACTCATTTAAAATGGTTTTCGTACCCATGAGAGACCCGGCAATATGGGCTTCCTGCCATGGAATTCCCATCAGCCAGACGACCGGCGCCATGATCCATCCGAATATCCGCTGAAGGGTTAACGGTTCATTGTTGATTTGCGGGAAAAGGCCCATAAAAAGATTTATCATATGCACCGGGACACCAGGACGACGATCATGGCAATGATATTCAACAGCAGTTCAAGTCCCTGCGTTGTCCCTTTGGTGATGGCATCCATCGTGCTGGTGGCCGATTCCGCTGCTGTCAACTCGCCGGTGGTCAGTGTTCCGGTTTCCGGAACCATAATCTTTGATACCACAATGGCGGCCGGCACGCTGATAAAGGATGCGGTCAGGATATGACCAATGACATTAGGAATGACCGGATCAAGGATACTGGCATATAAAACCATGACGGTGCCGGCAATGGTCGCCATACCGCTGGTCATCAGGGTAAACAGCTCACTTTTTGTCATCTGAGTAATATATGGCCGGATCAACAGCGGGGCTTCCACCATGCCCACAAAAATATTCGCAGACACCCCCAGTCCCTCTGCCCCGCCGAGTTTCATGGATTTTTCCAAAAACAGGGAAAAGCCCTTAACAATCTTCGGCAGAATTCCCCAGTAGAACAGGACTGCCGAGAGAGCACTTATGACAAGGACCAGCGGCAGCGCCTGAAACGCAAGGATAAAAGAATACTGAGGATACTTTACATCATAGGGGGGATTGCCGCCGCCGATAAAGCCGAATACAAAAGATGTCCCGGCACGGGTGGATTCTTGTAGCGCAATTACGGCCTTATTTAAATAAATAAACCCTTGGGTCATGAATGGAAATTTTAAAAGGCAAATCCCAAGAACCAGTTGGATAATCATTCCGGCAATGACAATTCGTACTGGAAACTGCCGTTTGTTCTCACTAAAACCCCAGGCAATCAAAATAAAAAAGACGAATCCAAACGCGCTCCGAATATTCATCAATTTTTATTATCCTTTATTAAATGATCCATGCCTGCCCTCTCCTTTCCCAAACCTCTCAAGACCGTCAATCAGTTCCGGGATGGCCCCAGAGGGGCATCTCCTGATTCCTCAAACCGAAGCACCCGGTCCGGATCGGAAATCGCCTCGAGGTCCGCACCGGCACAAAAATTGCCACCTGCTCCGCAAAGAACCGCCACATCAAAATCAACATCTGCTTCAAATGTCCTGAACGCATCCGCCAATTGATCAGCGCAAGACCTGTCAATGGCATTTCTTACTTCCGGACGGTTGATGATAATGGTAAAAACCCGGTCCTTTTTTTCAATTTCAATGGTCATGAAAATGATCGCCCCTGATTCGTAATAAGCAAAGATAAACAGACTCTTGTAAAATAATTTTTACTATACTACATCTAAATTATTATATTTTCAATAAATTCTAATTCCGCCATAACGGGAAAGGAAATAACTTATGAGCAGCAACATCCCCGACATAGATGGCATGGCACCTGACTTTAAGGCACTCACCACCAGCGAGGAACAGTTTCAGCTCAGGACTGCTTTAAAAAACACCCACAATATCATGCTGATTTTTTACCGCGGTCACTGGTGACCGTTCTGCATTCGCCAGTTGGCTGAAGTCAAAAAGCATTATGACGACATTATAAAATATAAAACCCGGGCCTATGCAATATCGGTTGATTCGCCGAAGCAATCCCGGGCCGTGGTGTCAGAAATGATGCTGCCGTTTGACCTGCTCTGCGATGTGGATAAAAAAGTCATCCAGTTATATGACCTGGTCAACCCGTTTGAACACGGCGGCATCGCTCGACCGGCCATATTTATTATCAATCCGGGCGGAAAGATATGCTACCGGTCCATTGACGGCACCGCCCGCCGGGTCGATCTGACGCATATCTTAAACTTTTTAAAAATCCATTATGACAACCCGGATTTATCGAACAAGGAACCGGTTGACAAAAAATGGATCATCCCTTCATGGGAAGCCACCCGGCAAATTATTTAAAATATGATATTGCGGGGAAACCGGGCGGATTGGAAACATTATGGGATGTTTCCATTGAGCCCTGTCATTATTCCGTTGAAAAAATTGAAGCGCAAGTTGAAGAAAAAATGACAAAGCAAATGTATGATCTTGAAGAAAGGATGCAGGGTGGATTAGCGAAGCGTAATTCACCGCGTGTGCTCGGTGCCTGATTGAGACATAGGGCGGATTACACTTCGCTAATCCGCCCTATTTTTCCTTTTTCCGGAATACTCCCTGAACAATCCTGATCCGGTCCTCGGTTAAATTTCGGAAAACATTTTTGGATTTTTCAGCAGCCGTTTTCCCCATTAACATCTTAATTCCAGGCCGCGGCCGCTTCTTTTCCGGACGGCGGCCTCCCGGCATCTTAGTGGATTCTACCCTTGATCCTGCAATGTCTTGAAACCATTTAATAGCATCAGCAGAGACATCATGCCAGTGCAGTTCCTTAAACGGGGAAAATTCCTTTTGGTCCCTGACCCACCCCGCCCTAAAACCTGATTTCCATCATCCGGACAGCTTTATTCTTGAATTATAAGCCCGATTTTATATATAATAACGAATATTACGTATGAGAAAAAATCGGAAATAATCATGGCCCTTGCCGGTGATTTAAAAACATTCTTTATTACGACCATTTTACAGCTTCTACATAATAATGTAAAAACCGGTGTGCTTCGGGTCTGGTGTGAATATGATGAAGTAAGAATTTTTTTTAACGGTGCCCAAGCGTTGATGAATAATCCCATGGAAATTTTATCTCTTTAAAAGTTTTAGTTAACGTAAACGTTATTTTGTGATAAAGATATTGTTTTGATTTAAATGATAAAATTGTTTAATTTGTTTGAATAAGAAAAAGTCCAACCCTCACCCTCAATAAGGAGCAGTCGTCATGCAACGGCAGTTCAACACATATTTAATCATGCTCTTTACGTTAACCGTGTTCTGGCAAAACAGCGCATTGGCAATGGAAAAAAAAAGCGTGATTGTCAGTATTTCCCCGCAAAAATATTTTGTTAACGCCATCGGCGGAGAATTTGTTGAAACATTTGTTATTGTGGACCCCAACCATAGCCCGGCAGACTATGAGCCAACCCCTTCCCAGATGCGGCATATGTCAAAAGCTGACATTTATTTTGCAATCGGTGTTCCGTTTGAAACTACATGGCTGAAAAAATTTTCAAACACCAATCCCGGCATGAAAGTAGTTCACACGGATGCGGGAATTAAAAAACGACCCATTGACCGCCATGAAAACCATACGCCGCTTAACGAGAGTAAACATGGGCAACATCATCGCCATGGCACCCTTGATCCGCATATATGGCTGTCTCCTCCGCTGGTAAAAATACAGGCCGAACATATTCTAAACGGTCTGATTTCAATTGATCCGGCCAGACAAAAAATTTATGAAAAAAACTATTCGCAGTTCATAGCCCGGATAGAAGGCTTGGACAAAGAATTAAAAGCCTTGTTTTCTACAAAAACCCGACAGAAAAAATTTCTGGTTTTCCATCCCTCCTGGGGATATTTTGCCGATGCCTATGGCCTGACGCAAATATCCATCGAAATTGAAGGAAAAAGCCCTAAAGCCCGGGAAGTAAAAAATCTGATCGAATTTGCCAGGCAGCATCAAATTCAACTCATTTTTGTTCAACCCCAATTTTCGACAAAACATGCTGAAATTATTGCAAATGAAATCAATGGCCGGCTGATTTATGCGGATCCTCTGGCTGAAAACTGGTATGATAATATACGAACAGTGGCTATGTCTATTAAACAAGGATTAAGATAAAGTTATGAATGACCCGATCATTGAAATCAGCCATTTATACTTTTCATACAACGGGACACCGGTATTAAACGATGTCTCTCTGAGTATCAAAGAAAAAGAATTTGTTGCGTTTATCGGGCCGAACGGCGGCGGGAAAACCACGCTGATCAAACTGCTGTTGGGTCTTTTGAAACCGAACCGGGGCACAATCAGAATCATGGGGCAGCCGCCTGCAAAAGTCTCCCATCGCATTGGATATGTTCCTCAGGATCTAAGCATTAATAAATCATTTCCCATTTCTGTCATGGATGTGGTTTTAATGGGGCGGCTACAGTTTCACCGATGGTCCCGGCTTTCAAAAAAAGACCGGATAGCTGCGAAAAATGCATTGGAAAGCCTTGAAATGCTGGAATTTCAGAACCGAAAAATTGATGACCTGTCCGGCGGACAACGAGAACGCGTTTTTATCGCAAGGGCGCTGGCAACAGAACCGGATATACTGTTTTTAGATGAACCCACCGCAAACATCGATTCCCAGGGCAGAACGGACCTTTACGCACTTTTAAAAGAATTAAATAAAACAAAAACCATTTTTGTCGTCAGCCACGATACTATGGTTTTATCAAGCTATGTCACTTCCGTGGCTTGCGTGAACAAAGACG
>JAJRPH010000457.1 GCA_024280875.1 Deltaproteobacteria bacterium
CCCGGCGTGTCCCGATCCTGCACAAGGCAATGCCCGCATCCTATGTGGAGATCAATCCCGATGATGCCGCCTCTATGGGCATCACCAACGGAAGCAAGGTTAAAATTATCTCCAGGCGCGGGTCCGTGGAAATGGCCGCAAGCATCAACGGCAGAGGCAATCCGCCAAGGGGAATGGTTTTTGTTCCCTTCTTTGATGAAAGCCATCTGATCAATGAGGTCACATTAGATGCCTTCTGCCCCATATCCAAACAGGTGGATTATAAAAAATGCGCGGTAAAACTGGAGAGAGCATAATGGAAAAGCCAAAGCATGAACCAGGGAAAAAACCGGGGAAAGTTTTTCTCATTTTTGCCGGGCTCTGTGTAATGGCCCTACCCTTTATCGTTTTTGCGGCCATCACCTATGAATCTCCGTCAATAGTAGCCGCTCAGGCGGAAACGGCGCTCATAGGATCTCAGAGCCTTGACTTTGATCAAAAGGGGAATGCCATTTTTAAAAACCATGATCAGACTTCAAAAGAGTACCTGGAGGGCATCTCCACCGAGCGGACCCTTGAAGCATACTACTTGCTCAGGCAGTATCCCGGCTCCCCTCCCTATGTTCCCCATAAGGTACTGGAAACGGATGGCGCTGAGATTGAGTGTTTGACATGTCATGCCAAAGGCGGCTGGAGCAATGAACTAAAAGGGAATACGCCTGTCACACCCCACCCGGAACAATTATCCTGCAGGCAATGCCATGTTAAAATGACCGTGGACAGCCTGTTTGTTGAAACCGACTGGATGAGCATTATGCCCCCCAGGCTGGGCCGGTCACATCTGCCCGGCGCGCCGCCGCCCATTGCCCACGATCTCCAGGCAAGAGGCAACTGCATTGCATGTCATGTGGGGCCCGGGACAGTATCCGCCATCCGCGTGGATCATCCATCAAGGGGAAACTGCAGGCAGTGTCATGTACCGGATATTCATCCGGGGCTTTTTCAACGGGAATCTGCATTCTAACAGGTCAGGAATGTTATGAACATAGCAACATACAAAAAATGTCTTTTCGGTATTTTATCCGCATTTGTTGTCCTCTTTGCAGTGGAAACAGGATTTTCAGGTCAGGGTGATGTCATTGAAACCTATAAAAACGCAACTGCACCGTTTGATGATGAAAAACTGGTCGATCCGGTTCTTTCTGTTTCTGAAAATACCGTACTGGTAAATACTAAATACCAGGGTGGACTGTTCCGGACCCAAACCCGCAAGGATAAAATCCAGCGTTTTGCATGCAGCCAGTGCCATAACAATCAGGAAGTCAAAATACCAAAGGCCGCTGAAATGGCCCATGGTGATATCAATCTGGTCCACGGCGGTCAGGAAAAACCGCTGCAGTGTTTTACATGTCATAAAAAAGATGAACGGGATTTACTCGTCACTGAAAAAGGCGTGACAGTGGATATGGACCACAGCTATCAGCTGTGCGGCCAGTGCCATTTTAGACAGAAAAAAGACTGGGTGGGCGGTGCCCACGGCAAACGAGTATCCCACTGGGCAGGCAAGCGGGTCGTCAGGAACTGCACATCCTGTCATGATCCCCACTCGCCGCGTTTTGAGAAACAGTGGCCGTCAACATATTCTTTGCCTCTGGATTAATTAGTAGAAGGTAGAAGGCTGAGGTTAAGCAGGAAATCATATGAAGCAACCCAAAAACAACGATTGCCAAAATCAAAAAGAAAACAAACCGGGCCGGACAAAAAAATGCGGTCGCCGGGATTTTCTCAAGGGAGCCGCAAAGGTCGCAGCGATGGGGAGTTTTGCGATGGTCTCAGGCTGCGGAAGCGAACTGCTAGCGTCAGGTGAGAAAAGAAAATTACAATGGGAGGAATTTTTCAAAACCAACTACCGCATCATGACTCAGCAGGAAAAAGATGCAACCATTGCCCGCCTTGAACGACTTGCCAAGATCAAAAAAGATGTAAACATCCAGATGAGTTCCAAAGCCCCCATTCCAGGGGTCTTATACGGCTATGCCTTTAATGTGACCCGGTGTGAAGGATTCATGGAATGCGTGTCCGCGTGCGTTAAGGAAAACAACCTCGACCGTAAATCAAAAACACAATATATCCGTATTTTTGAAATGGAACCCGGGAAAATGGCCCCGGAGTCGGGAAACGGCAAATACTTTCATGAAGTACCGGTAAAAGACCATTTTTATATGGGCGTTCAGTGCTATCACTGTGACAACCCGCCGTGCGTCAAGGCTTGCCCCACGCAGGCAACCTGGAAAGAGCCGGACGGGATTGTAGTAGTAGATTACAATTGGTGCATCGGCTGCCGGTATTGCATGGCTGCATGTCCTTATTACGGCCGCCGGTTCAACTGGCATGACCCGGTGGTGCCTGTAAAGGAAATGACCAAAAAACAGCATTATTTAGGCAATCGGATGCGTGCCAGGGGTCAGATGGAAAAGTGCACCTTTTGCGTGCAGCGGACCAGGGAAGGCCGTCTGCCGGCCTGCGTTGAAGCGTGCCCCACCGGTTCAAGGGTCTTTGGCAACCTTCTGGATCCCAAGAGCGAAATCCGGTTTGTCTTAAAAAACAAGAAGGTTTTCAGGCTAAAAGAGGAGTTGGCGACAGACCCGAAGTTCTGGTATTTCATCGACTGATGGCAAGCAGAATTTCCAACTTCTGCGTTACGCTGCATCCTTCATCACTCAACGTGCATAAAGCACGCCTCGTTCCTCAGGATTTGCGTGCCTTGAATTTAAAAATTCTGCTTGCCATCAGAGAGTTACTGTTACTAAGAAAATTGATTAATTAATCAGGAAAAAACCATGACAAAAAAGTCTTCCGCACCCAACAGGGGATTCATATCATTTATTAAGGATATCATCGCATGGAACCTGTCCGGTGGAATCGCCTATCAGTTATTTCTGTGTATTCTGCTCGTATTGATGATGTTTGGTGTTTATGCGTATTTGATCCAGTTTAAAGTGGGACTTTCCGCCACCAATATGTCGGACATTGTATCCTGGGGATTATATATTTCCAATTTTACATTTTTTGTTGGAGTGGCGGCTGCAGCCGTTATGCTGATTCTACCGGCCTATATCTTCAAGGACAAGGACCTGCATAAAGTGGTGATCATCGGTGAGGTCGTGGCGGTCGGCGCGCTGATCATGTGCCTGTTATTTATTATTGCAGACCTCGGCGGACCGTTGAATGCCTGGCACCTGATACCGGGGATCGGAATCCTGAACTTTCCTTCATCTCTGCTGGCCTGGGACATCATCGTAATCAACGGATACCTGGCATTAAACTTGCTGGTGCCATTTTATATTGTTTACAGCCATTATAACAACCGCGAGCCGGATGAAAAAAAATACCGGCCGTTTATCTTTTTATCGATCTTTTGGGCTTTTGGCATCCACCTGGTAACAGCCTTCCTCTATGAAGGGCTTCCCGCAAGACCTTTCTGGAACAACCCGTTGATGGGACCCAGGTTTTTAGCGTCAGCGTTTGCTGCCGGCCCTGCTCTGATTTCCGTGGTTCTGATCATTATTCATACTGCCACCACATTTAAAATAGATAAGCAGGTATTCAACAAACTGCGGCTGATCATTGTTGTTTCAGCGATCATTAACCTGATTATGCTCTTTTCAGAAGTTTTCAAAGAATTTTACTTTACCACCCATCACAGCTTGGCAGCGGTTTATCTGTATTTCGGGCTTGACGGGCATAATGCGCTGGTCCCATGGATCTGGACGGCTATCACAATGAACGTATTTGGAACCATTATCCTGGCGTTCAACCCGGGCCGTAAAAATCCGGTGTTTCTGCTGCCGGCCTGTATTCTGCTGTTTTTGGGGATCTGGATTGAAAAAGGTATCGGATTGATTATTCCGGGGCTGGTCCCTTCCCCTTTGGGCGAAATCGTGGATTACGCACCGAGCTGGGTGGAAATCAGCATCACGCTGGGCATTCTTGCTTTTGGCATATTTGTTGTCACTCTTTTGATCAAACCGGCTATTATTATTGAACAACGGTTTGAAAAAGTGTAATGATTATATCTCCCGAATTAATAAACCTACCAAGAGGAGGCCGCCATGTACTTACCCAAACCCTTTAAAAACTTTAAAGAAAATTTTTCAGACGTTCACCAGCAGTATGAACAACTGGCAAAAACGTGCCGGGAGCACGGTCCCTTAGATCAAAAATGCCAGGATCTGGTCAAGCTGGGCATTGCCATCGGCCAGAACTCCAAAGGAGGGGTCATGTCTCTTACTCGAAAAGCTCTGGCATCGGGCGCCACAGCGGATGAAATCCATCATGCCATACTGCTCTCCCTGACAACTGTAGGGTTTCCGGCCATGATCGCGGCCATGGGCTGGGCCGGCGAGGTGCTGGAAAAAAATAAGGAATAGGAATGGATGATTAGGCCCCTGTTCAACGGATCTGAAATGCCCCTTGGGGGTGGATGTTACGCCCTCTGATTTTTTTTAACTAAATTAACCGACAACCCCCAAATCTAATTTGTCATTACGACTATAATTCATCATTGTGGTTACGAAAAAACAACTGGTACTCAACAAATGCTTTAACTGTAGCAACTGCCATCCTAGTGAATTCAAATGCTTTTTTCATTGGTCCAAACTCCTTTTCAATATTTTTTTCCTGATTGGAAATCCAAATCAGGTATTTAACGCTTATCAGGCAGGCCAGTCCCGGCAAAAAAAGAACCTATTTTGCCGGGAGCAAGCCCACTAAAAGGTACTAAGTGCCCGGGTTTCCGGATAATCAGTTCATAGAAACCCGGGCTATATATTAAATTTCTCATGAATTCGGTCCATGAGAAATGGAAGCCACGTATTATTTTACACCAACTTTTTTAATCCACACATCATATTTTTCTCTTTAAAAACAGATGAATCGGAATCCGTGCGAGTTTTCCAATAAGATTCATCCCGAAATTAAAAATCCCCTTTTCCTCAATAACACATATATTTAGCCCGCTTCCGTTTGGATTTGGACGGATATCCCATTTATCAGTGTTTCTCAATGTTCGCTTCATTTAACGATTCCTTTACTAACAGGGTGTTGAAAAACTATTGCGCTTGCCAATACGACGTTAAAACTGATATTTTTTAGTTTAGATGTAAATTGGGATACATGCAAATTGGATGCCAAAACTATTTTTAGAATTTATCAAGCAATACCAATATCTTAAAAACAGCGCCGCCGAGAACCATCAAGGATTCCGTTCCTGTTTCCTGGAAACAGGAACGGATTTTCTTTTTTTCAGGAATCGAGCTCAAAAAAATACACTCTGAATTTAATCACAGATTAAATTATGGGAATGGACAGATAATATAAGAGAATGAAAAAATGAAGAATGTAGCGCAACCCAAAGCGACAATAGAATTTGGGCTTCCAAATAAACGTATCCATAAACTATTGAAATGATGGATAAGTTTATTTGTCGATATAATGGTGATTCATCACCATGAAAAGCTTTTTACAAAGCCATTAATTATCAGAAGTATCAGCAAGTGACAGGTTATACTTTTTTAGTAAATCATACAACCGGCTCTGGGACACTCCTGAAAGACGGCAGGCGACATGCCGGTCTCCGTTAGCCCTCATCACAAGTTCCTGCAAATATTTTCTTTCAGTTCCGATCCGGTACTCCGGCATGCTGGGGAAATCTTCACCAATATCAGGATAATCAATCGAACCGCTGACAAATCCCTTTGGGGATGCTGTTTTCAGGTGCAGCACTTCAGCGCGATATTTTGGAGGCAAATGCTTGGGGTACAGGGTTGGATCCTGGCCGGCCTCAGCCATGGCATATTCCAGTGTATTGAGGAGTTCACGTACATTTCCGGGCCATTCCTGGGCCTTTAAGACATCAAAAAATTCCCGGGAAATGCCCTTTGCCTCATTGCCGTCATGCTCACCGAATTGATGAATTTTGCCAAGAACAATTTCTTCAATATCCTGTTTTCGGTCTCTAAGCAGCGGGAGGTTAATTTCACTGCCGCGAATTCGGAACAGCAGATCCTTACGAAAACCGCCTTTGCCCACCATCTTGTCGAGATCGCGATTGGTGGCAGCAACCAGTCTAAAATCAACCGATACTTCCGTGTCTGCTCCCAGCGGCAAAAACCTCTTTTCCTGAAGGGTACGGAGCAGTGATTTTTGAATTATAAATGGGAGTTCGCCGATTTCATCCAAAAAAAGGGTCCCGCCTTCGGCCTGTTTGATGAGCCCATCACTGTGTTTTAGCGCTCCGGTGAAGGCTCCTTTTTCATGACCGAACAGAATGCTTTCCACCAGGGTTTCCGTCAAGGCTCCACAGTCGACTGGCACAAATCGGCAGGATGCTCTTTTACTGTTATTATGAATGGCCCTGGCAAACAACTCTTTACCTGTACCGGACTCACCGGTCACAAGAACACTGGCGTCTGAAATACAGGCACGGGCCACATCATCCAGACACCCGCGAATGACTGCCGAATTTCCGATAATACCATTACGATCCAGAGTTACCGGACCTTTGTTGGCTTTTTTCTCCAAACGGTATTGAAGCGCTCGGGTGATGGGCAAAAAGACCTCATCTTTGAGAAACGGTTTGCGGATATAATCCCATGCCCCATACTTAAAAGCCAATTCAGCGCCGCAGGTGTCACCGGCTCCCGTAATGATAATGACCTCCGGGGCTGAGGGGATACTGAGCAAATCCGGCAAAAACTCCAATCCATTGCCGTCAGGGAGTCCCAGGTCCAACAGGACCAGATCATAATCGTCTTTTTGAACATAAAGGAGAGCATCCGCCAGGGTATGGACAGCGTATGCCTGGAGATGAAGACTTTCCATAAAATTTACAAGTATATTGCAAAGATTGAGGTCGTCGTCGATGATCAGTATTCGAGCCAATTCTGCCGCCTTTCAAAAATTTCTAAAATCAACGTATTTTAAACATTTATATCAAGGTAAATGCAACACTTTTTCAATTGTCACATCCAACACTAACCCATTGGATTCATGGCTATCTCACGGATACCGGCTTCTCCGGCTATTTCCTTTGTAATCATAGCTGCAAAACCGGCGCATTAAACAATGGAAATGCCGGGCGCTGCTTTACCACAATATGATGAACAGGAAATATGAAAAAAGAGATGCATCCCGGGAAATCAGCCTGAAGAACCCTTTTTCCCTGGGCCCGGCCATTAAATTCTCCCTGTTTTTTGTGCTGATCCTTTTTGTCGCAAAAACCCCGATGGCCACCCAAAATCCCCCACTTGTGGCCACTTGAAAATCCCCCACCCCGGCCACCGGTGATTATAGTGGATACGAGAAAGATTCCGTTTCATGCCAGATCTGCCTGCGAACCCCATCGAAAATGGATAGAGCAACATTGAACTTGGGTCACCCATTAAAGGACGAGTCACCCATTAAAGGACGAGTCAAGTAGAAAAAACACCTCTCCCTTCAAAAAAATTAGTTTTTTTGCCTGATTTAATAATTTATAATCCGGCAAAATTTTGTTTATATATCCGCCTGCACCCGTTATTTCTTATTTTTGGTTACGATCAACTCTGTGCTGATCCGCACCGGTCACCCATATGAATCAAGGCTTTTGTGTATTGATAAAAAACAGCTACTGGATACACTGCCCCTGGTCTTAATAAAGACCTCAGAAAACCTTCGGTTCCGTACCGTGTTCAATTGAAAGAGTCA
>JAJRPH010000458.1 GCA_024280875.1 Deltaproteobacteria bacterium
CATAATGCCCTTGCTCAAAATGCGGATAGCATTCGGCTGATCACCTTTCGGGGACATTTCGGAAATTATTTTAAATCGTGACATGATACCTGTTTATTTAAACCCAACCCGGTAAACCGGAAAAGAATGGAGAAAGACTGAATATTCAACGTCCGACTTTGAACAACTGAGGTTTTATAGAAGTGATTTCTCTATAACTTCGGCCCTAAGCTCTGGATTTCCGGGAAACCGGTAATCCATGAAAAGTATCACATATGTATATTTGCCCGGGCTTATTAAGGCGTCCCTAATTAAGAAAAGATCAGTACAGCTAGGACAAAACCTTCCAGATGGTTCCTTCCGGGCGGTCTTCAATTTCTATATTCATGGATTTCAGCCGGTCCCGGATTTCGTCTGCTTTATTAAAATCCTTTGCTTTACGGGCATCCTGCCGTTCCTGGATCATGGCCTCGATCGTTTCCGCATCAAAAGATTCCTTATTGATGATTTTTTCTTTTTTCTGTTTAAAGTAGGTGCGGGGAGATTCAGACGGCAAGCCAAGGATTTTGCCTATTTTTATAATATTAAGGCATTCATTATGGATGAGTTGACGGTTTTCAATATCATCGGTTTGATTCGTTTGATCGAGGAGCCTGTTTATGTTCCGAACCGCATCAAACAGAACGCCAATCCCCTGGGCCGTATTAAAATCGTCATTCATGGCACTGCTGAAAAGCGACCGGAAATCCTTTGTAGGGGGTATTACATCTTTATTATAATCAGAATTTGCATCCGGCAGGGATCCTAAATATTTTTCAGCTCTTTCAAGAAGTGCGTAAATCTTATCCAGACCGGCAGCCACATTTTTGATTCCCTGGTCCGTAAAATCAACCGGAGACCTGTAATGGTGGGAAAGGAGAAAAAGACGAACAGCTTCCGGGTGATATTCCTTAACAATATCTTTGATCATTAAAAAATTGCCCAGGGATTTTGACATTTTCTCGTGATTAATATTTACAAAACCGTTGTGAATCCAATATTTTACATATGTTTTACCAAAAGCTGCCTCTGATTGCGCGATCTCATTTTCATGGTGAGGAAAAATCAGGTCCTTTCCACCGCCATGAATATCAAAACTGGCGCCCAGATAATCTTCACTCATTGCAGAACATTCAATATGCCATCCCGGCCGGCCCTTTCCCCAGGGACTGTCCCAGAATGGTTCATTGGGTTTTGAGGCTTTCCACAATACAAAATCAAATGGATTTTTTTTCCGCTGATCAACTTCAACACGCGCACCTGCCTCCATGTCTTCCAGCTTACGCCCGGAAAGTTTTCCATAGCCGTTAAACAAATCAACAGAAAAGAACACATCACCGTCGACAGCGTATGCGTATTCTTTATTCATGAGTATTTCAATGATCCTGATAATATGATCAATATGATCAGTTGCCCGGGGTTCCAGCGTTGGCCGTAAAACATTTAACCCATCCATATCAAAATGAAACTCATCAATATATTTTTCTGCTAGAGATTCCGGGGAAACGCCGAGTTCATTGGACCGGTTAATAATTTTATCATCAATATCCGTAAAGTTCCGCACATAAGTGACATCATATCCGACGGCGGTCAGATATCGATAAATCACGTCAAAGACAATGACTGATCGTGCATGACCGATATGGCAGGAGTCGTAAACCGTCGGGCCGCATACATACATTTTGACACGGCCGGGTTCAATTGTTTCAAACACTTCTTTTGATCGTTTTAAAGAATTATAAATATGTATTGTCATGAATATCGCTTTAATATCTTTAAAAATGAATTTTCTGTTTATGGTTATGAGTATAATTGCAAAATCACAAACAGATAACTAACAATTTTTTCAAAGCCACGTCAATCAATAAGTACCACACACATGGCGGCAATACCTTCTTTTCGGCCAATAAATCCCAGTCCTTCATTTGTTGTCGCTTTGATATTCACCTGATCAGACACGATAGAGAGCGTTGATGCAATTTTGTCTTTCATTTTATCCGCATACGGTGAAATTTTCGGCGCCTCGGCAAAAATCGTTGCGTCAATGTTAATGATGGTGGAATAATGGGGCCGGACGATTTTCCATGTTTCTTTCAAGAGCTCGATACTGTAGATATTTTTATAAGCCGAATCCGTGTCCGAAAAATGCATTCCTATATCGCCTTTCCCGGCTGCGCCCAAAATCGCGTCACACAGTGCGTGCAAAAGCACATCTGCGTCCGAATGGCCCTCCAGGCCTTTTTCAAATGGTATCTCAACACCCCCTAAAAAGAGGGGCCTTCCTTTAATCAAACGATGAACATCGTAGCCATGACCAATGCGCATGATATCAAGCCCGGAAAGATTTATGTTCTTTGATAAAACCTATAAAAGAAAAAAACGGCGATCATTAGACTTCGCATGGGGAATATCAATTTTTTTCTTTAAATGCACTATAAATTCAATAATGACGGCAATCGAATGGATACATGTGTTTTCAATCGCTTGACAGGTACACTCTGAGTATAATTCCCCGTCATCATATTCAACCCTTGTTGCAAAAAGTTCTTCCGCCTCGACCCATGCGAGAATACCACCGGTTTTGGTCAAAGACAGCTGTCTGACTTCTTTTCGCTGGAAACATTCCCGACCATCCGAAACAATTTTTTTTCCTGCCCAGAACGTCAGATCGACCCATGTCAACTCCCTAAATGGATGGTATGATGGAATCATAGACGTCAGCAACGCGGTTTAAAAAAATTTAAATTCAGGCAGACATGCCTCAGACTGTCATACCATTGATCAATGCAGTAACATTTTGCCCCAGCACCTTATGGTTATACCCGCCTTCCAAAAGTGCGAAATATCCGGCACCGCACGCGATTGAAGTTTCTTTGACCATACGGCCGATCAAAAAATAATCTTCAGTAGACAAAAGGCCGCCCCAGTCATCCTTATGATTATCAAATCCAGCGGATATACCGATTAAATCAACATTAATTCCTGAAAGTATTGCTTTAACTTTATCAATATATTGTGCCCGATTATTTTTTTCCGGATTATAAGTTTTTACCCAGCTAAATGATCTCAGTATATTTACGGTTCCATCCCCATAGTGAAGATCGATATCCAGAACAAAGGCTGTTTTAATGAGAAACTCAGATTTTAATGTCAGCAATGACAGTGCCATATTGTTAAAATAGCAGAAACCCCAGGCGGATTCGGCGGATGCATGATGCCCGGGCGGTCGGATCAGACCAAAACACGGCTCATCCAAACCGATCCTGGCCGCCTGGATCGCTCCACCGGCGGCCAGGGACGCAATATCAAAGACGCCATCGTCTTTTACGTTATTGATATGACCGGTGGTATGTGCCAGTTCCAGTTGTTCACGGGTTGCCGGTTCTACAGCAATATACTCTGTATCCGTTGGAAGCGCTGCAATAATGGATTCCATTCGGCCTTTAGCAGACGCTGGGTCCGATGAATAAACAGAATGGAATAATTCATCAAATACAACTTTCATTTTTACCTCATGTAAAAATTCACTGCCAATTAAAAATGATAAAAAATCCCGAATTTAAAGGACCACCCGCCAATATCGGTTTTATTATCATTGAATCGATCAATCCGGGAATAGCTGCTTTCAACCAGGGCTCCTGTTCCCCTAAATTTTTCATCGGTATTGTATAAACGGACACCGATTTTTCCATGATAACCGCCGACCCATTCTTCAATTTCAGGGTGTTCGATTTCATCGTCGGTTTTTTCCTGGCAATACCAATAATCCGGACCGATACCTATATATCCGACAACATACGGTAAAATTTTCATGTTGAATTTAAAAGACGCAGAAACAGGAACAAGGGTTATTTTTGTTTTAATACTGGTTTTCTCGCCGGATTCAGTCAAAAGGCTACCCTTTTCTTTTAAAAATCCGGACTCAATATCCATTGAAATGTATTTAGAGAAAAAACGTTCATAAAAGCCATAAACCGGAAACATATCATCCCTGTAATAGTCTTTGAAATCAGATTCCAAGGGAATGTAATACCCCACTGAAACACCGACAATATTGTTTCCGGGCATTTCAGGCGTCATTTCGGACGTTTGGGCATTAGAAATACTGATAGAAGAAATTACAAACAGGCAGGAAAGAAAACCGATTCGAAAATATTTAAAAATACCATTCCGGTTAAAAATCAGAATCAGCGCACCGATTATCAATAAAAAAACTTGAATGGGCAAATAATTGTCTCTGCCAGACGCACTGATAAAACACCCGCCGTCAAAGTCTTCCGGCTGATTCAAAAAACGCATTGTTTCTTCAATGGTCACTGAAATTTCAACCGTTGCCGCACTTTCATTGCCGGAAAAATCATATGATGATGCAACAAAATACCAGGTGGACCCCACCGGCAAATCACTCAGGACATAAGAGAAACTGTTACCCAGATCAACAAGATTTTCTAGATTGCCGGCCACATTTCCATAATAAAGAATGTTACCGGCAAAATCCGCCATTTGCGAATTACCGTCCTGAATCGTAACTGTAATTGAATTTGCGTCACTTAAAACCCCTGAAAGACCACTTGGTTTATTCGGGGGCAAATTATCTTCCAGGGTGTCAATAATTAATTCATCGGCTTTTTCCGATTCATTGTCTGATGTGTCCACCGCCGAGATTGAGAAATAATAACGGACTGAATTCGTCAGACTGGAAACGGTAAATGAAGTATAATCAGAATCAGTCGCCTCCACGAAAGTGTCATAGGAGCCGGAAGTAGTGCTGTAATAAATGTTATAATGGTCAAGGTCGGACTCGGTGTTCTGATCCCATTTCAGGGCAACTGAATTTTCACCTATGTCATTAATCCCGGTTATTGAAAGGCCGGTAGGCGTCGACGGGACGCCTGTGTCTTCTAAGGTTGTTATGGATTCAACCGCCGATTGATCGGTTTCTACCGAATTTTTATATAAAGAAACTGCAATGTAATAAGTTGTTCCGAAATCAAGTCCGGTAATCGTATAATCAGATACCAAACCATCGACAGTCACACGTTTATCAAGATTGTCCGATGATGTTCCCCAGTACACAAAGAAATTATCAGCATCATTATCACCGGACCAGTCCACTATAATTGTTGTTTTTGTCGCTGAAAGCGTCACATCGGTCGGAACATTTGCTGCTGATACGCTTTGCGAAATCATCAACCACCCCAAAAAACAATAAATCCATCGAAATTTCATTTATTATACTCCAATTATCCGGTTTTATGTGTTTATATAATATATTTCGTTAAATATTATCATGAACCCCTTGCCCGTAAACCAAATAGTTTCCACATGTGGTTACCCGGATCATCCGTCATGATCACATCAACCCCAAAATCAAGCGCCAGTTGAAGCGTTTGTTCCGAATTGCAGGAATATGTCATGATAATTTTCCCACCCCGATGCACATCCTCAACAAATTGGCTGTTTAATTGGGTATACTCTATACAATATCCGCAAAGTATTTCCGGATCGATATTCAGACGGTTCTGATTGATCATAGGGTCATTCAGATTCAGGACATAATTTAATTTAGGGTCATTGATATATGCGGATTTAATGAGTTCCGGGTCAAAAGAAAGTATATATATATTCGGAATTTGATCGTTGATTATCAGGTTTCTGACCGATTCCGTCACCATTGCCGCCAGTTTGTAATACAGGTTTTTCGCTTCTGCTTTTGGGGATGGTTTAATTTCAATCAACAGACGGGTTTGGAGCCCGTAAGTTTTTAAGACCTGATCCAGGGTGAGAATTTTTTCATTTTTAAATTCTTCGGAAAACCATCCTCCCCAGTCATAACCATCAATTTCGTGAAATGTATAATCGCAGATCGATTTCAAACTTCCGTTAATTTTTGTCAGTAACTGATCATGAAAAATAACAGGGAAGCCGTCACTGGTTATCTGAACATCAAATTCAATTCCGTCAACAAAATACAAAACCGCTTTATCAAATGCAGTTTTCGTATTTTCAGGCCCCTCTGTCATAGCCCCACGGTGTGCGATTATTAAGGGAGCCAAAATAAATACCCCGTCAACCCTAAGAAATCGGTTTTTAACATTTATAATTGTCTATATTATTAACATATTCATCAAAAGCGTATTTCTTTAAAAACGATGAAACCATTTCATTGACTTTTTCCGCCGTATCCACTCGATATATCCCTTTCTCATCCGTGCCGGCCATTTTTTTGGCATTTTCAACAATTGTTTTAAGTGATGAGACGGCAATATCTAATGTGACATTAATGGAAATCATTTCACAGGATTGAGGCATTGTTTATATTTCTCCCGATTGATTTAGAATCAAAAAAATATTATTAACTGAATTCCAAACAAATAAAAATAAATTTATACTATTCTTTAAATAATCACAAGGGGTGGTATGGAAAAATTAATCAAAATGGACGGGCTAGGGGTACACGATTTCATAAATACAACGACAAATACCGGGAGCCTCACGAAAGAAGAGCACGAATTTGATTCTATTCTTCATGCAATACGATTCCTGACGGCAGGGATTCGCCAAAAATAGTACTTTCTTCCATGTTTGCCATGGGTTTTACGGATGTCAAAAAATCTATTTCATCCTTCAAATCCATTTTACCCAGCCATTGGATCACCTGATCCATAATCAGCGGGTCCAAATCACGCATGCGGTCGCCGGTTTTTCTTGCCAATTGGGTAAGTGCCGCGCCAACGGGTTTGGGGTTATTCCACTTTTTATCCAGTATTTGTGAAATCCACGCTTCCGCTTCTTTGGACGGGATCACACGATCAACAGGACCGTACAACAATTCCCGGGCACCGATTCTTGATATTGCCCATAAAAGCGGCGGACGGCTCTTTTGGGGATGCAGTTCGGAAAGAAGAAGTCGGCCGAATTCAATTTTATCTTTGACCGTCAGCCGTTCCATGTTGGCAACCGCCATCCATATTTCGATCCTTTCCTGCTTGGAAATTCTGACTTTGGTTCCTCTTTTCGGCATTAAAAGAGGCCTCAAATCCTGAATAAATTGACGCTGTTTCCCGGACGTCAAACCACCGGCAATACGACGCCACAGGATCCACCACTCATTTTTGACCTGTGATTTTTTTTTATAGCAAATCCCCTGCGTATAAATCTTCCATAATGATTGAATCCGCTGTTCATCCATTCCGTCACCGAACCCGGGGCGCAGGCAATAACCGGCTAAATTCAACCATCTGATTTCATGTTCGGTTGAGAATTTTCTGGCATTTATGGTATCAAGAAGTTCATCCCCCAGTCTTCGGACCAATGCCAGGGGCCATTTTTCTTTGGGCCGACCGACGGTTTTGGATATGGTTTTCATTAATTGAATCAATTCGGCAGGATCAGCGTTAGGCGAAAATGACAAACGTATATCCGAAACCGCAGCATCAATAATTGTGGAATCAAAAACTTCATAATCTAAAACTTCCGGCTTTCCGACAATATCTCTTAACTGAAATTGCAGTCTCCAGCGGTGGGAAGTAGACAGGGAACGGCACCATAAAAACAGAACCCCCATCTCGCTGAACTCCGCTTCGACCTGAATGGGAATTTCCTTTTTGATCCCTTTCTGGCCGAACTGAATGACCGTCTCAATTGGCGGCAAAGGAGTTAATGTGTCATCAATTAAAATCACATCACCGCTCCGGTCACCGGAACGATAGGTGGAACTGTATAAATCAAAACTCACCGGCTGATTGGCCAGAACCTGGAATTGCTTATCCGGCAAACTGATCTGTGCCCCTTCGTCAAGCCCTCTTTCAACCAGACAAACAGCTGATTTTTCTGCTTGTGAGGCTCCATTTTTTCTATCAAAGCCCAGATAATATGAACGGGCACTTCCGCTGCCCACCCGGACGCCTTTACCGATCTTAACCAACCCGTAATAGGCGGCACCGAGGGCAACGGCAAGATCCGGCACCGGATTTTCAAGAAGAGCCGGTTGCCGGGAACCGGCTTCGCCAAACCAGTGCCGGACGGCATCCTGAATTCTTTTTTGAATCAAATGAGATTTTAACGATCCGCCGTTAAACAGAATTAAATCCGGGAATGGTTTTTTATTCAAAATTTTTTTTACATCATCTTTGTGTTTTTCTAAAAACAAACTAATATGACGGGTAATTGCCGGCTCGGTTTCATAAGGCAATCCGAACTCGGAAATTCCTTTTCGGATTTTTTTCGCTGTCGGATCATGGTTTTCAACAACCGGAAAAAAACCATCCATTACAATGTCTTCTAATTCTGATCGCTGAAGCCGTGCCGTCATGGTTCCGCCGATCAGACGGCTCCCTTCGCCCATCATGGTGATGGTTTCAGAATCAACATCGTCATTCAATATATTTTCCTTGGCCTGCCGACAAAGATGACAAAGGGTTTTCCAGCGATCAGAACTCAAATGATTGGATTGATTGAACTGTTTTTCAACATACCTTGCCAGTGCAAGATCAATATTATCGCCGCCCAGTATTAAATGGTCCCCAACAGCAATCCTTTCAAATCTTGGCGTTCCTTCGGTTTCCCGCAGCGTAATCAATGTAAAATCACTGGTGCCGCCCCCGACGTCACAAACCAGAACCAATTCCCCGGGTTTAATAAAATCCTGCCAGTTCTGTTCGTGTTTGATAAGCCAGCTGTAAAATGCGGCCAAAGGTTCTTCCAGCAAGGTAACATTTTTCAAGCCTGCCAGCTTTGATGCTTCAAGGGTCAGGTCACGGGCCACTTCGTCGAAAGAAGCGGGAACAGTGATAATGATCATCTGGTTTTCAAGATAAAACTCATCATCATCGCCTTTTGTGCTGTCCCAGGACATCCGGATATGTTTCAGGTAGGAAGCGGTTGCCTGTACTGGTGACAGCTTATGAATATCTTCACCGGAACCCCAAGGCAGAATTTTCGCTCGTCTGTTGACATTGCCGTGGCACAGCCAGCTTTTAGCCGATGACACCAGGCGGGACGGAACCTTTGCCCCATGGTCTCTGGCAAAGGTTCCAACAAAATTAATCTCATCGCTGATCCAGGGAAGCCGGATCGAATCTTCGGCGATATCATATTTGCCTGGAATATAACAAAAAGAAGGAAGTACAGGTAATGGCGAAACTTCACCTGCACCGGTCAGCTGGGGCACTTTAAAAAGTTTAATCCCTTTGTTCTTTAAAGCGTCATCCTTTAAATCAACATAGGATACTGCGGAGTTGGTTGTTCCCAGGTCAATGCCAATAATATATTTTATATTTTCAAGATCCAAGCTAATCCTGCTCCCGCACATTAAATTCAAGTTTCCACTTCTGATTATTTTCCCCGGATTTTTCATCTTGGCCAGATTGATCGTCTTGGCCAGATTGATCATCTTTGACAGACACGCACCATAACTCCAGCGTTCCGATTTCCGTTACTTTAATTTCAATGGTAACGCGGACAAACTGACCGGATTCTCCATCAAGGGTTGTCTCCATCGAAGTGATTTCTTCAATTTCATCCTGCCAGTCCTCAACAATTTCACCGGCCACATCTTTTTTACGAGTTGAAGAACCTAAAAACTCAAACCGAACCGGTTCACCGACCGCCAGAACGAATTCCCGGTTCTTAAGGTTAATATTCGTCCCCTCTTCCATACCAAAAGATGCCACGCACAGGGCTTTTACCGGAACCGGCATCCCTGGAACAGCGGGCATGGATGCGGCAATGCCGATATAATAGAACCTTCCCAAACCGCCTCGAATCCGAACGCCTCTTCCGCGTAGAGCCAGACCATAATATGCGGCACCACGCGCAACGGCAAGATCAAAATCAAAATCATCTGAATTTATCGCCCTAATGGGTTCTGATCCATCATTGGCGCCCCAGGAATCAATCATTTGGATGATATGATTTCGTACTTTATCGGACTTCATAACACCACCATTGAACAAAACAGCGGTGGGCAGCGCAATTGAATCATCAATGTCGTTCCTCTGATGATTAATAAATTTCGCCAGATGGCGGGAAACAGCCGGGTCTGATTCGTAAGACAGGCCAGCCTCGGCAAGACCGATTTTCTGAGTCTTTGTCGGAACTGACGTGATTTCACAAGCCGGAAAAAATCCATCAATTATAGAATGTTCGATTTCATGTTTGGATATGGACGATTTAATGGTGCCCCCGATCAGGCTGGATCCTCTTCCTAAAATAGTTACCGGCATTTCCTCGGTGGCCGGATCTGACAGAACTTTTTCCTTAGCTTTACGGCAGCTGTGGACTAGTCCGCGCATCTGCCATGAATCCAGGCGTGTACCGGAATCCGCCATTTTATTTGCAATCGAATATGCCAGCGCCAAATCCATGTTATCTCCGCCGACCAGTAAATGATCACCGACGGCAACTCTTTCCAAAACCAGATCTCCGTTTTCCTCTGTCACGTGAATCAGGCTAAAGTCACTAGTTCCACCGCCTACATCACAAACAAGCACCCGGTCCCCTTTTTTTACTTTTTTCCGCCATTGATTTTTTGAGGCTTCTATCCATGAATAAAAGGCGGCCTGAGGTTCTTCGAGCAATGTCACATTGGAAAGTCCTGCTTGACGAGCTGCCTTGAGAGTCAGTTCACGGGCGACTGCGTCAAAAGAAGCAGGAACCGTTAAAAAAATTTCCTGATGCTCAATTTTTCGGGACTCATTCTCTGAAGCCATGAGATGATTCCATACATCCCTAATGTGCTTCAGAATAAGTGAAGACGATTCAACGGGTGACATTTTGGCAATGTCTTCAGGACTGTCCCACGGCAGGACCGGCTTGTTACGGTCTATCAGAACATTACAAAGCCATGATTTACTGGATGAAATGATCCGCTGGGGGACCTCCGCACCTCTTTCCCGGGCGAATTCACCGACGATTGTATTGTTTTCAAGATTCCATGGGAGTTCCATGCCGCTGTCAGGAATTTCATGATTAGCAGGCAAATAAATAAACGACGGTAAAATGCTTCGATTATCAACCACGCCGTCACTGATAATTTGCGGGATATCAAGAACCTTGATTTCCGGTATCCGGTCATCAAGTTTCTGGTCATCCGATATTTCCGCTTCGGTAAATGCAACAATACTGTTGGTTGTTCCCAAATCAATACCAATAATAAATTCTGGATTCAATACACTATACTCCTGAAATTTTAATTTCCATCATCATCCAAGCCGATAAAAGATTTAAATTACATGATTTCAACTTCAGCCGGAGCAATGATACTCGGATCTTTTACGGTAGATAATGTCGGCAGTTCAAGACGTGAAGCACGCCACCCCTTATGTCTCAATGTTCCCTTAAACGGCGGTTCTCCGGTTACATTCCCTGTCAGCTTGATGGTATTAGGATCAAAATCTGCGGGAACAGAAATGGAATCACCTTCATTTTGATCAAATACCGCCTTTGGGTTTAAATATTTTTTTAATAAGTTCTTGCAGTTATCCTGAATACTGCGGACTGCAGCGCCGATTTGCGCGTCTTCATACAGGCTCAGGTCTTCGGAAAAAAAATCAATTAAACGCCCTTCCCTTTGAAGAACCGAAAGCAAGTGCAAATAAAAACGTTTATTGGTTTCCGTTAATTCTTTTTTGGTAATCACTGGTTCGGCAATAGAATCGGATGGCAATTTATCTTTTTTCTGTTTTTTCTTTGGAGCCGCAATCACATGATCAGACAGCGGGGTTTTTCTAATGAACCGGGCAATGGATCCTCGTAAAAAAAGCCATAATATTAAGGCGAATATTACAAATAAAGATGATACGACAGGAATATAAAAATTCTGGACGATATTGAGTACCGGCAAAATTTTTTCCAGGCCGATCTTTAATTCATCAGAATGATTAGAGGCGTCCAGCACTACCTGAATCGGCACTGCGTCTAATAACAGTCTCAATCCATAGTAACCCGCTGCACTAAATAATACAGCAGGCAGCATCATGATAATAAAGGACCATAACAAAATCCGTCGTGAAAAATATTTTATGACATTCATTTCAAACTCTCCTATCCGGTTTCC
>JAJRPH010000459.1 GCA_024280875.1 Deltaproteobacteria bacterium
CTTGCGGTTAAGGCAGCTGAAAAATTATATCCGGCAAGCGCTGCCCGTCCCTGGAGGTCAATAGAACCGTGATCGACCTGGTTGAGGTGATACACAATCTCAAAAATATTCTGCTCAATCTGCTTTTTATTTTTTTGTGACAGGAGTGCAAGTCCAATACCCTGGTGATACCTGTTTCGTGTCTCTTCATGCATAAGCATGTAGGCGGCATCCCGGACCCGGTCATGGGCAAACTTTATCCCTTCATCTGTCGAGATCAGCAGCCCTTCTGAAATTGCCTGGGCAAGGACTTCAGATACTTCGGCATAAGATTTGTCCGCCACCTTTCCGATCAGATCCGGGTCAAATTTAACACCGATGCAGGCGGCAGTTTGAATGATTGCCAGGACATTTTCAGGCAGTCTCTGCAAATGAAGCGCCATAAAATCCGCGAGGTTTTCCGTGATATCGGCCTGGGCGATTGCCGGGAGGTTAAATTGCCAGGTACCGTCAAATACGATATGCCTTTTTTCATAAAGGGTTTTGATAAACTGGAAGACAAAAAAAGGGTTGCCCCCGGTTTTTTTTCTGACAAGCTTTGACAGCTCAAGGGCGGTATCCGGTGATAACGAAAGCATATCCGCCACCAGCAGGTTAACCGGTTCCTGATCCAGCGGGGCCATGTGAATTAAATCCCAGTGGATGTTCAGGGATTTGAGGGCATCCGTGAGAAAATACTCTGGTCGTGATTTTTGCAAATCGGTTTCACGGTAAGCTCCGATCAGCAGACAATGTTTTAATGGGGATTCTTTCAGCATGCTTTCCAGAAAGATCAGGCTGGCATTATCCGCCCATTGGAGATTGTCCAGAAAAATAACCAGCGGATGATCAGCGGTGGCGAACAGCGAGATAAACCGGTTAAATACAACGTGAATTTTTTCCGACCCCAGTGTCGATAGTTCAGGGTCGGCCGGAGGCAATCCGGTAATCGACTCCATTTCCGGAATGAATCCGGCAATGGCACGGCAGTCATCCCCCAGTTCTTTAAGCAACGCATCCCGCCAAAGAAGAATATCGGTTTCCTCCATGGTCAGGATTTGCCTGATAAGGTCTCTGAATCCTATCATCAAGGGAGCATAGGGGATTTCCTGTTTCAATCGGTCGAATTCACTGGAAATAAAGAATCCGTTTTTATGTCGAACCGGAAGTAAAAGTTCCTCAACCAGACGGGATTTTCCAATCCCGGAGTTTCCGGTCAGCAGCAAAACTTCCAGGCCGCCCCTGGCAGTTCGTTCAAAGGTGTTCAGGAGCTTTTTAATTTCCGGGTCTCTGCCATAAATCTTTTGCGGAATTTTCAGTTTAGTGGCGATGTCCGCCTGTCCGATTTCAAAATCAATGATTTTTGTTTGCAGCTGTTCCCGGCATTTTTTAAGGTCCGCCAGTAACCCGAATTCGCTTTGATAACGGTCTTCAGGGTTTTTCTCCATTAGTTTCAGGATTATTTCTGAAATAACACCAGGGATATCAGGATTAATCCGGTCCGGGGCTTCCGGGGCCTTTGCAATATGGGCATGCACCATTTGTATAGCATCATCTGTTTCAAACGGCAGGGAGCCGGTAAGCATCTGATAAAAAGTCACGCCCAGAGAGTAAAAATCGGTTCTAAAGTCAATGGATCGGTTGGTCCGCCCGGTTTGTTCCGGTGCGATATAGGCCAGGTTGCCGGATGATATGTTTTTAATCCCGGATAGTTTATAGTGGCTGGTATGCCTTTGGGCATTCGCAAAATCAATGATCACCACCCGGCCGGTTTTCGCATTCCAGATAATGTTTTCAGGCTGGATCTGCTGGTGAATTACCCCGGCGAAGTGCAGTTTTTCAATGAGTATTGTCAGCGGGATTCCAATGGAAAGAAAGTCCGCAATGGGATCATTGGTCGGATCATTCCCGCCGGATGCGGATAAGACATTTTTCCGGGTACTGTCCGGACATATTTTCTGAACAGTGTCGGACAGTAAACAACCGTCAATGAATTTCAGGATCATTGCCGGGCCGTAAGCGGTTGTCTCCATTTTAAGGGGACGGGGAATACCGTCAATATCCGATAATCCCTTCATTAATTCATATTCGTTTTTAAAGCGGGAGATATCAGCACTTGAGAGTTGTTTCTTTTTTAAAAACCGGATGATGACTTTTCGGTGTTGATCAAGATCATGCCCGATAAAAAACAGAGAGAGGCTGCTTTTGTACAGCAGCTTGCCAATCTGGTAGCCGGGAAGGGGAGCATTTGGTTTTGTCGACAGTGCTTCCATTGTCATTCTATGTGGAGACTTAAATAATAAATTATTAAAACCTAATGTATTTTTGCATAAAATTCAAATAGTTTTTGATTTGATCCGAACGGCTTCGATTAAACCGGTTTTATTTTTATTTTCAATTTTTCGGCAAATTTTTTCGCATCAATAATAAAGCGCTCATGGGTCCCGTTACAGATGGGGTCCACCCCGTCATGGGCATCAAATTCAAAGGACAGTTTTTTGCCGGTCACGGCAACCAGGCGCACCGTAACCGTTGTAATGAAACCGGGCGGGGTGGCGGCCGTGTGATTTAAATTAATCCCGATGCCCACGCTCTGTTCTTCCGGCCAGTCAATATGGGGGTTGATTGCCTGGATACAGGTCCATTCAATTAATCCGACCAGAAAACCGGTGGCAAATACCTGCGGCATTTTCTGGAATTCAGCCGCTTCCGGGTACAGGTAGGGAACCGTCTTGGATTCCGGAACCGTGTATGTAAACTCATGGATAATTCCGGCCGTCAATGAATCTTTCATGAATCGTCCTTTCGTTGTCGTTGTTTAAAAGCCTGTTAAGTGATATTTATTCAAAGGGGCTCATATATTCGCATATAATACTCAAATATCAAATAATTAATTGTCTTTTTCCTGGCGGCAAGACGGTTTATTGGTATTAACTTGTATGCAGATGAGTATTCTTGACAAATACAGGTCCGGTGGGTATTTTGCTGCGGACAAACCGTGAACTTTAAATTGTGTCCATGAACACTGATAATAAACTAAAAAAACAGGATCTCATGTCAAACAACATTTTTATTTCAAAAATCGCAGAGGAACAGGGGATTAGCCGCCACCAGGTACAGGCAGTTGCCGACCTGCTGGCAGAAGGTTCAACCATCCCATTTATTGCACGTTACCGGAAAGAGGCCACCGGAAGTCTGGATGAAGTTGTCGTTACTCTTGTCCGGGACCGGCTGAACCAGTTGCAGGAACTGGCGGATACGCGGGAAATGATTCTCAACTCCCTTGAAAAACACGGGCATCTGACCGATGAGCTGAAGCAAAAAGTTCTTGCCGCGGATTCCATGGCCGTGCTCGCAGATATTTACCTGCCGTATAAACCCAAGCGGCGGACCAAAGCGACAATTGCCAGGGAAAAAGGCCTGGAGCCGCTGGCCCTGATTATTTTTGAGCAGAACGGTGTTGAGCCTGAGCCTGCGGCAGAGCCGTTTGTTGATTCCGACAAAGGTGTTGAATCGGTTGAAGAGGCCCTGTCCGGTGCCAGAGATATTATTGCGGAAACCATTAACGAGACTGAAGACGCCCGGGCAAAGATGCGGGAGCTTTTCTTTTCCAAGGCAACGGTCGCCGGCCGGGTGGGTAAGGGGATGGAGGAAAAAGGGGCAAAATACCGGGATTATTTTGACTGGAATGAACCGGTGGCAAAGGTTCCTTCTCACAGAATGCTGGCCATGCGGCGTGGGGAAAGTGAAGATGTCCTGATATTGCGAATACTGCCGGAAGAGGAAGACGCGATTGGGATACTTGAAGAATTATTTGTGACAGGCGACGGGGGTGATGCCGAACAAGTTCGGGTGGCGGTAAAAGATTCTTATAAGCGGCTTTTGTCTCGGTCCATGGAAACGGAAACACGCTTAAACGCCAAGGAAAAAGCGGATGAAGAGGCCATTCGGGTATTTGTGGAAAATCTGCGCCAGCTTTTGCTGTCCCCTCCTTTAGGTGCCAAACGGGTCATGGGAATTGATCCGGGATTCCGGACCGGATGCAAGGTGGTCTGCCTGGACCGCCAGGGAAAGCTGCTACATTATGATACGGTTTTTCCCCATATGTCCGATAAAAGGACCCTTGAAGAAACAGCCAAAATCAAGACGTTGTGCGAACAGTTTGAAATCGAGGCTATTGCCGTGGGAAACGGTACGGCCGGCCGTGAGACAGAAGCCTTTGTCAAAGCAGTTCCGTTTGAAAGGCCGATTCAGGTCATCATGGTAAATGAGAGCGGGGCCTCTATTTATTCGGCTTCCGAAGTGGCCCGCGAAGAATTCCCGGATCATGATCTGACGGTTCGCGGCTCAGTATCCATCGGCCGGCGGCTGATGGACCCGCTGGCGGAACTGGTTAAAATCGATGCCAAATCCATCGGTGTCGGGCAGTATCAGCATGATGTGGACCAAATCGCGTTAAAACAATCGCTGGATGATGTGGTCATGAGTTGTGTGAACGGCGTGGGAGTTGATTTAAACAGGGCCAGCGCTCAGCTGCTGACCTATGTGTCCGGCCTGAATGCAGGAGTGGCGAAAAATATTATCGCATATCGTGAAAAAAACGGAACGTTTACGTCCCGAAAGCAGCTATTGGATGTGCCGCGCCTGGGTCCGGTGGCGTTTGTTCAGTGTGCGGGGTTTTTGAGGATTCCGGACGGTGAAAACCCTTTAGACGGAAGCGCCGTGCATCCTGAAAGTTATCATATTGTAGATGCCATGGCAAAAGACCTCGACTCTACGGTGGAAGATATTATCAAAAAGTCGGAAATCCGGAACCGGATTGATATTTCTAAATACGCTACCGATACAGTCGGCCTCCCAACGTTAAAAGACATCATGGAAGAACTGGCAAAACCGGGGAGGGATCCTCGGGAAAAATTTGAAAAATTTGCTTTTGCGGACGGGGTTGAAAAGATTCAGGATTTAAAACCGGGAATGAAGATTCCCGGAATTGTAACCAATATCACCGCCTTCGGTGCATTTGTGGATGTGGGTGTGCATCAGGACGGCCTGGTTCACATCAGTCAGATGGCCGACCGGTTTGTGAAAAATCCGGCGGACATTATCAAGGTACAGCAGAAAGTCAAAGTTACCGTCCTTGAAGTCGATATAGAACGAAAGCGGATTTCGCTTTCAATGAAAACAGATGCCGGGCAGTCCAATGCCGAAAGTCCCGCGATTGACAAAAAGAAATCGGCAGTTAAAAAAGCAGCGTCGAAGTCCGCCACGCCGGTCAGAAATTCGGGGAAAATTCGTAAAAACAACCGGGATAAAAATTTAGGAAAAAATAAAAAAACTTCTTATAGTAGTCCGTTCGCAGAAGCTCTGCTTAAGAGCGGGTTAAAGTAAAATCATTGATGTATTCGTAAAAATAACACTCGCGCTTTTGTTTATTACCTGATATTAATAGAAAATATTATTTTATTGGGACGAAATTACCGGAGAGTCATAACGTCTGCATAAGCATACTGATCCTTAGAGGACCGGTATGTCAGGAGCGGTTTGAAATTTCCGGCAAAAAGGAGAATTTTCTGAAAAGAACATAAGCCTATGAAAAATCAATCAAAACCAGAGCAATTAAAATCAGAACAATCAAAGTCGGATCAACCGAAAAGAAGAAATCGTAGACCAGCAAAAAAAAGAAGAAAAGATACCCGGCAGAAAGAAGTAGATTACGAGCAGGAAAATATGCCGGTCGATGATCCGTGGTCGGTTTCCCGATTCAAGGTACCGCCGGCTGAAGGCAAAACCCGATTCCACGATTTTGACCTGCCGGAATCCCTGTTGCATGGCATTTTTGATCTGGATTTTACCTACTGCACCCCGATCCAGGCCGAGATAATGCCCAGTACGCTGTCCGGAAAAGATGCGTTCGGCAAAGCCCAGACCGGCACGGGGAAGACAGCTGCCTTTTTGATTACGGTGATGACCCATATCCTCAATACACCGATTCAGGGGAAAAGAAGCTCCGGTACCCCCCGGGTCCTGATCATTGCCCCCACCCGTGAACTGGTACTCCAGATATCAGAAGAAGCCCGGCAAATTGGCAAATATTGTGGTTTGAAGATAGTTTCCGTTTTCGGCGGAATGGATTATGATAAACAGCGAAAGCTTCTGGCCGGCTCGCCGGTGGATATTATCGTGGCCACTCCCGGAAGACTGCTGGACTTTCAGCGCCGTCGTGATCTTAATTTGAAAAAAGTTGAAGTGCTCATCCTTGACGAGGCGGATCGTATGCTGGATATGGGATTTATCCCGGATGTCCGGAAAATAATTTACAGCACCCCGCCCAAGGAAAAACGCCAGACATTGCTTTTCAGCGCTACTTTAAGCGATGCGATCACCCGGCTGGCAAACAGCTGGACCCGCAATCCGGTGACAGTTGAAATCGAACCGGAACAGATTGCGGTGGATACCGTGGATCAGGTTGTTTATGTTGTAACCGCCAAACAAAAATTTGCCCTGCTTTATAATGTCATTGCCCGGCAGAACCTGGAGCGGGTACTGATTTTCTGCAACCGCCGCGATGAAGTGAATCGGCTTGCCGAGATGCTGACCCGTTACGGGATGACTTGTTCGATTCTTACCGGTGATGTGCCGCAAATAAAACGGGTTCGCAGGCTCGAGGGATTCAAGACCGGAAAAATCCGAGTGATTGTTGCCACTGATGTGGTTGCAAGGGGAATCCATATTGAAGGCATGGATCATGTAATTAATTTCAAGCTGCCCCATGATCCTGAAGACTACGTGCACCGGATAGGCCGCACCGGCCGGGCAGGGGCCACCGGCACGTCCATAAGTTTTGCTGATGACGATGACGCGTTTTATCTGCCCGATATAGAGGCATTTATGGGGCGGAAGCTGGATTGTATTGAACCTGAGGATGACTGGCTGATTATGCCTGAAGCTGTTCCGGTAAGCAAAAAGAGTAAATTCCGCCATCAGGGGAAAAAGCCCCCTTTCAAAAAAACTGGATCCCGGCCGACGAATTCGACCTCCAAAAAGCGGTACCGACCCAGCCGCCGTCCCAAAGCCGCTTCCGGGGATAAAGGCGCTTCATCTGAAAAAAAAGAAACCTAAGGGCTCGCTCAAAAACAACTAAATTTTTTCTTTATCGCCGATATGTGAGACCGGATACGTGAGAATCTCGTATTGTGCGGTATCTATTGTACAGGAAATATGGCTTTAATTAGTATACACAACATGAGTATGGGGTTTGGCGGCCATCTGCTGTTTGACCAGGTCACCCTACACATAGAAGCAGGAGAACGGGTATGCCTGGTGGGCAGAAACGGGGAAGGCAAATCCACCCTTTTAAACATCATCAACCATACCGTTGTTCCGGATAAGGCTGAGATTTACCGTCAGCCAGGGTTGCGTATTGCATCTCTGGCCCAGGAAATACCGTCAGATATCTTCGGAAGTGTTTTTGAAATCTCTGCTTCGGGTCTTGAAAAAGATCCGGATGCGACCAATGGGAACGGAAACAGGGATGCGGATGAGGAAACATGGCAGCAGCAGGCATTTGTCAACAAGGTCCTGACCCAGTTGAAGCTGGATCCCGAGTTAAAGTTTGAAAATCTTTCAACAGGCTTAAAACGCAGGGTATTACTTGCCAAAGCCCTTGCCGGAGCACCGGATGTTCTCCTCTTAGATGAACCCACCAACCACATGGACATCGAATCCATTGATTTGATTGAAGCGCTTTTGTCAAAGTTTACCGGTACCCTGATTTTTGTGACCCATGACCGGTGTTTCCTGGAAAAAATAGCCACCCGGATTATTGAGATTGATATTGCAAAGATTACGTCCTGGGACTGCGATTATAGCACTTATTTAAAACGTAAAGCCGATCTGGTGGACGCTGAAGAAGAATATCATCATCAGTTTGATAAAAAGCTGGCTGTTGAAGAGGCGTGGATTCGAAAAGGGATCCGGGCACGGCGGACCCGGGATGAAGGGCGGGTGCGCGCGCTCTTGAAAATGCGGGAAAAACGGCAAAATCGGCGAACCCGGCCGGGTTCCGCCAAAATGGCGCTTCAGGAAGCTGAGCGTACGGGAAAGCTGGTTCTCAAGGCCAAAGGCATATCCTTTTCCTATGATGGAAAATCCGTGATAAGGGATTTTTCCGTCACCGTGATGCGGGGCGACCGGGTGGGCATCATTGGACCCAACGGTTCCGGCAAGACAACGCTGCTCGGCCTCTTGCTCCAAAATATTGTACCGGATGAAGGGAGTGTCCGTCATGGAGTGAATCTTGAGATAGCCTATTTTGATCAGACCAGAGAGCAGCTGGATGAGGAAAGGACCGTTTCCGATAATGTGGCAAACGGCAGTGACTTTATCACGGTCAACGGTCGTCGGCGGCATATAATCGGTTATCTCAAGGATTTTTTGTTTTCGCCGGACCGGGCAAGAAGTCCGTTAAAAACACTTTCCGGCGGGGAACGCAACCGGCTGCTTCTGGCCCGGCTGTTCACAAGGCCTGCAAATGTGCTGGTAATGGACGAACCTACCAATGACCTGGATATTCAGACTCTGGAGCTGCTGGAAGAGCTGCTGCTTGAATACAATGGGACTCTGCTCCTGGTCAGTCATGACCGGGTATTTTTGAATAATGTGGTGACCAGTACTCTGGTATTTGAGGAAGACGGTAATATCGGCGAATACATCGGTGGTTATGATGACTGGCAGCAGCAGAAAAAACAGGTGTCAATTTCCAAAAAAGATCCGGTAAAGATTCGTGAAAAAAAGAAGTCAGCATCCGGTAAGGGAAAATCCGGATCGGGCAATAATAAGCTGGGCTATATGGAAAAAAGGGAACTCGACGCCCTGCCGCAGCAAATCGAATCCATGGAAAAAGAACAGACAGGCCTTATGGAAAAGATGTCAGCCCCGGATTTTTACAAAACACAGGGCCAGGTTATTGCACAAATCAAAGAACGCCATGAGGAGCTGGAAAGCCTGCTGGCGGCAGCTTATACGCGCTGGGAAGATCTGGAATCACGGAATATTTAATACGTGACGCAAGTCAAAGGATTCAAAAAATGACCGTTTGATCATTTTTTTAGAAAAACGGGTAACCGGTGTGGCGAATTCATTGAATATGTTCTTGTGGTAACAATCCGGATATGTTATCAATTATGACACTACAGGAGAAAGCCCGCCATCAGTGTTTTCATTATTTTTTAATTGGAGGTTGTGCCAAATGAATAAGACAATCCGGTTCATATTTGCTGCGGTAATTTTTTGCATGGTTTGCGGATGCACGTCCAAATTGGTTAGGATCGACTCCAAACCCGCATTTGCAGATATTCGGATAAATGATGAATATATAGGCAAGACACCGATATATCATCGGTTTTATGACAAATGGTATCCCTGGCCGATGAAAAAGACGGATGACTATTTGATCCAGGCACAGCAGCCGGGGTATGAACCCGAAGTTCAGATTTTTCAGGAAATCCCTGTTTGGGCGGACATTAGTTATGTCCCGGATGAAATATTTTTCAAGATGCATCCTCTTGAACCTGAAAAGGATATGGAATAATCACTTGAACCTCCCTTGATGGCGCAAGGACACAAACAGCGCCCCGAAATCATGAAAAATATACGGATTAGACAAGTTGTCAGGATTGCCGCGAGCCTTGTGCTGATGGCATGTATCAGCGGGACAGCGCGGGGAATGGAAAAAAAAGCGACTGATCCGGATCATTATGTTTCCCATGAATTACTGGTAAAATTTTATCTCTGGGCGGATGAGAGCGACAAACACCAGGCCCGGCAGGTGGTGGGTGCTGTATTGATCAAAGAGATTAAAGCGCTTAGGGTGGAGTACTGGCAGATCACGGAAGATATGGATACGCCGGAAGATACGTATACGCTGGATGCTGCCGAAAAGGTATCTGGCATGCCTGCTGTCGAATATGCCGAGCCCAATTATCTGTATGGCCCTAAAATGATTCCTGATGACACGTATTTTAACCGGTTATGGTACCTGGATAACAACGGTCAGAAGGTCAACGGGAAAGCCGGGACATCAGGGGCGGATATTTCAGCGCCGGCGGCCTGGGACATGAAAACCGGCAGCAGTGATATCGTTATTGCGGTGCTTGATTCCGGTGTGGCGTTTGAGCACC
>JAJRPH010000460.1 GCA_024280875.1 Deltaproteobacteria bacterium
AGTTTTTACTGACTTTCATTTTAAAACTGCCTTAGAAATCTGTAATCGCTTTCAAAAAACATTCGGAGATCATTTATTCCGTATTTCAACATGGCAAGGCGCTCGACTCCCATTCCGAATGCAAAACCGGAGAATCGGCTGGTGTCGTATCCGCTATTTTCAAATACCGCCGGGTGAACCATTCCGCATCCGAGCACTTCCAACCAGCCTGTGTTTGAACAAACTTTACACCCTTTGCCCCGGCACATGACACATAGAATATCTACTTCCGCGCTGGGCTCTGTAAACGGGAAAAAGCTGGGTCGGAATCGGAGGCTGATCTGCTCATCAAAAATTTCATGAACAAACGCTTCCAGCACCCCTTTTAAATCCCCAAACGAAACGTGCTCATCAACCAGGAGGCCTTCCACCTGGTTGAACATAGGCGTATGGGTGAGGTCGGAGTCACATCGGTAGACTTTTCCTGGGGCTACGATTCTGATAGGAGGCGCATTCTGCTCCATGATATGGACCTGGATCGGAGAGGTATGGGTCCTTAAAACAATATTGTCCGATACGTAAAATGTGTCCTGCATATCCCTTGCCGGATGGTTTTTGGGGATATTCAAGGCTTCAAAATTATAGTAATCGGTCTCTATTTCAGGGCCTTCGGCAATATCAAAACCCATTCTTGAAAATATGCTGCATATGCGCCGGGTAATATGGGTAATCGGGTGAAGGGTACCCTGGGATGACGGCCGGCCAGGTAAGGAGACATCGATAGTTTCGTCTGCGTCCTCAACGGTCCGTGCTTCAAGACGCTGGATGGCTTTTTCAAATTCGCTTTCAAGTGATTTTTTGGTGATATTTGCCTGTTTCCCGGCTTCCGGTCGGTCTTTGGCAGGGAGTTGAGAAATATTTCTTAAAAACAAAGTGACAAGTCCCTTTCGGCCAAGGTATTTGACGGAAAGGGACTTGATTTGTTCTATGTCTTCAACTTCCGCAAGCGCTTGAAGCGCTTCGGATTTGATTTGTTCGATGCGGTTTTCCAATTTTAGATACTCTGCGGGGTAAAACGGATTTTCGTCAGTCGTATTTGATGGCTTCGTAAAAAGTCCAATTGCTATCTTGGCTTTGGGTTGCGCTGCATTCTTCGTTTTTTCATAGTACGCTAAGTATGAATCATCACTCAGAATTTGCGTGCCTTGCCAGTTTTAGAATTTGGTGAAGCTTTTTTCTTTGCCATTGCTAATGAATAGTGGTTGCCTTTGCTGCTAGTTGAGAGAACGCACCCGGGTCGGACACTACCAACTCGGCTAAGATTTTTCGGTCTATCTCAATTCCAGCCTGCTTTAAACCGTGAATGAATTTACTATATGAAACATCATTCATGCGAGCGCCGGCATTGATTCTGGCAATCCACAATTTACGAAAATCCCGCTTGCGTGCCTTGCGGTCACGGTAGGCATACATAAGTGCCTTGTCAACTGAATCTGCTGCGGTGCGGAATAATTTACTCCGGCCACCGACAAATCCCTTGGCCAGTTTTAAGACTTTTTTTCTCCGTCTTCTTGCTTTAAATCCTCTTTTAATTCGCATGGTCCATCTCCTTAAGATGTCTATATTTACCCGTTCGGAAGAAGGCGTCTGATTTCCTTCATATTGGTGCTGTCAACAACCTGCGCCTGTCGCAATGACCGTTTCCGTTTTCGGGATTTTTTGGTCAGAATATGACTTGCATGAGATTTTGAAAATTTATATTTACCGGTTCCGGTTTTTCGGAATCGCTTTGCTGCGGCTCTGTTTGTTTTTATTTTCGGCATAACAATACTCCTTTATAAAGTTGATTCGGTATTAAGCAAAATTTTTACCACAGATCAACTCTTTTTATTCATTTATTAAAAATTTATTAAAAATATAAAATACATATGGCGCGGACATCTTTATCCGCGCCATTTTATAGTATAATTTTAATAAAATCGCAGGTTGTTTTAATCCGTTGAAGCGTATCTCATATCGGAGATGCTTATATCGAAAAAATCTTAACCGGATTTAATTCAAGTAGCTTTACTTGGGGGCCAGGATCATATGCATTATACGGCCTTCCATTCTGGAACTCTGTTCGACCACAGCATATTCATTGGTATCTTCAGCAATTTTAGTAAGTAGTTCCCGGCCTCTCTGGGTGAGTGTGATTTCACGTCCCCTGAAAACAACGGTAACTTTTACTTTATTTTTTTTCCCAATAAATTTTTCGATACGGCCGATTTTAATTTCCAGATCATGTGTATCCGTCTTGGGACGGACTTTAATTTCCTTAACCTGAAAAGTCGTCTGCTTTTTTTTGGCCTCCTGTATTTTCTTTGTCTGCTCGTATTTAAAGCGGCCGTAATCCATTATTTTGCAGACAGGAGGGTCTGCATTTGGTGAAATTTCAACGAGATCCATCCCGGATTCTTCAGCTGTAGCAAGTGCTTCCTGCAAAGAGATGATCCCTAGCTGATTCCCCTCCGGATCAATTGCTCGAACTTCTCTGGCCCGGATGTCCCTGTTTATTCTGGTCTGATTGCCGCCACGTCTTTGCTTAGCTATTCTTGCACCTCCTGATCGTTTTGTTGAAAAAATATAAACCGATTTACAATCGTTTTCGAGTACCGTATATCTTTATATCTTTTAAAAATATCAATATTTATAAAATATGCAAGCAAAATTAGCTATTTTAATAGTATTGATAGTCGTTGCAGAATGATTTTTAAGTTAATAAAATTAAAATGAATATCATGAGATAAATAGCAATACAATATTAAAATTAATAAAAACACAAAAAAAATTATGCTTCTTAATAATTCTCAGCCAGTAATCGGGGCATGAGAAACGCTGGCGTTTAGCAATCTAAACGGAAGTTCAAACTCCCAGTATCTACGATTGAAACGATAACAAAATTCATCCA
>JAJRPH010000461.1 GCA_024280875.1 Deltaproteobacteria bacterium
ATCAGTCTTTTATTTAGTATATTCGCATATTCCGCTACTTTGGCAAGTTCCGGCCCGGTCAGTTTAAATTGCAGCTTTTCACCCCGTTGCCCTCCTATGGCGGAAATCGGTGTCGGAAACGCCAGAATGCCGGGTATGTCGGCCATTTCTTTTCGGAGGATCGTCATTAAATCGTGTTGTTTGAGTTTTCGGTCTTTCAGAGGCGTGAGGCGGACGGAAATGCTGCCGGAAGAAACTTGCCCGGTGGCGTCTGTTCCGATAGATGACAAATATCCTTTGATTTCTTTATGCTGTTGAAGAATTTTTTCAATTTGAGCCAGCCGGTCATTGGTATAGTCAATGCTGGACCCAAGCGGGGTTTTAAAGGTGATTTTGAATTGTCCCTTGTCTTCATTCGGCATGAATTCTTTTCCCAGTTGGCCGAAAAGGGGCAGAGCAATATAAACAATCGCGATGGTTATAACGATAACTGTCCAGCGAAAATTGAGTGAAAAAAACAGTGCCTTGCCATAGAGCCATTCCAGGGACTGAAGCATTTTTTCCCATACCTGATACAGTTTTCCATGCTGGGTTTTAACCACCAGATAGCGAGAACACAACATAGGGGTCAGGGTAACGGACACAAACAGGGAGACCAGAACGCCGATGGTGACCACCACGGAAAATGCCTGAAAAAATCTGCCAATGATCCCTTTCATGTAAATCACCGGTGCAAAAATACAGGCCAGGGCAAAAGTTGCGGCAAGAACGGCAAAAACCACCTGGTTGGTACCGGCCAGAGCGGCTGTTTTCGGATCTACCTCACCGAGTTCTCTTTGCCTGAATATATTTTCCAGAACAACAATAGCATCGTCAACCACAATTCCGATTAACAGCAGCAGCCCGAGCATGGTCATTTTGTTGAAAGTGTATCCTGAAAAATACATGACTGAGATAGCGCCCAAAAGGGAAACAGGAATGGCTACAGCTATAATCAGGGTGGATCGAAGGCTTTTCAAAAAAGCAAAAACCACAAGAGCGGCAAATATAGTCCCGAACAGGAGATGTTCCTTAAGGGCCTTGACTGATTCCTCAATAAAGTCGGCATCATTGGACGCGGTTTTAATTTCAAGTCCCGGCGGTAGTTGCGGGATAATATCTTTTTCAAGTTTATCCTTCACAGCATTAACAATGGCAACCGAATTGGAGCCGGTCACTTTGCCAATCCCGAGACTGACACAGGTTTTACCATTAAACCGGGCAAGCTGGCGATAATCGGCAAGGCCGTCTTCAACGTTTGCCACCTGGCTTAAGCGTACCGGCGCGTTGTTTCGGTAAGCAATGATCAGTTTTTTAATGTCTTCAAGATTATGAAATTCAATATCCAGTTTTACCAGGTCTTCCCGGTTGCCGCCCACCAGAAATCCTCCGGGCATTTGGATATGTTCTCTTTTAAATGCATGGATAATATCCGGTATGGTTATGGCTATAGCCGCCATTCTGTCCGGTTGAAGATTAATGCGGATGGTCCGCTCTCTTTCACCGCCCACACGGACTTCGCCGACACCGTCAATGCTTTCCAGTCTTTTTTTAAGGATATTATTAACATACAGGTTAAGCTGTTGAAGGGTCCTGTTGCCCTGCAATGTCAGCCATAAAATAGGGGCGGTTCCAAATTCAACCTTGGCAATGATCGGTGGGTCTGCATCCGCCGGGAGATCGCGCAACACCTGATTAATCTTTGTCTGCACTTCATTAAAGGCCACATCTATGTCTTTATCGAGTTGAAAGTTAATCATTACAACCGAAAAACTGGGTGCGGATTTGGATTGAATGTGTTCAATACCCGGTGTGCTGTTGACTGCGGTTTCAATAATATTTGTCACCGTTGAATCAATAATATCCGGGTCAGCGCCAATCAAGGTGGTGGTGATAGTAATCATAGGAACGTCAATGTCCGGAAACTCATCAATCCCGATCCGGTTATAACTGACAATGCCGAATAATACGACCATCGCACTGAGCATAAAAGCAAACACATGACGATTAATTGATATTTCCGGAATATTCATTACTTGTTCTCCTGCACTTGAACCCGGGCATTGTCTGTCAGGTAGTTTGCGCCGAACACAGCGATGACATCGCCTTTGGCGACACCATTTATGATTTCAAGAAAATTGCCCATCAGGAGGCCTGTGGTCACCTTTCGCTCTCTGGCAATGTTTTGATCAATCACGTATACGACGTCTCCGGCCGGCCTCCGGATAACACTTTTATCCGGCACCATCATGGTATCCGGCTGTTCATTGATTATAACCGTGCCATTAATGGAGGCGCCTGGGCGCCATGAATCTGGATTGTCGATATCCACGATGATCTCAATCGCACGGTTGCCGACATTGACGGATGGCCGAATTTCAGAAATTTTACTTTCAATCGAACTGTCAGGGGCCGTCGGCGTATTGAGCAACACTTTTTGCCCTTTTTTGAATTTTGATGCAACGGATTCAGGAAAAGGTAAAATAATTCGCAGTTTTTTATCACAGGTGATTTTAAACAGTGGTTTACCTATGTTAACAAAATCACCGGTGGTGACGAATCGTTTTTCAATCCAGCCGGATACAGGAGCCACGCATTGTGTTTTTCCCTTCCGGCGGGTTGAATCCGCAAGGCCTGCGTTGGCGGCATCTAGTTGATCTTTTAACGCGATAAGATTCATTTCGGCCGTATCCACTCGATCCTGTGGGATCGATTTTTTGGCCAACAGGTTCCGGTATCTTTCAACGGTTTTTTCCTGGTTGGCGATCATGGATTTAAGTCGTTGAACGTCGGCTTTTTTGGCATCTTCCGCAAGGGAATAAGCCTGGTTATCAATTTGAGCCAGCTTATCTCCGGCCACGACTTGCTGACCGGTGTCCGCAAAGATTTCGATAATTAAACCGGTTTCTTCTGCTGAAACCAGTGGTGCAACC
>JAJRPH010000021.1 GCA_024280875.1 Deltaproteobacteria bacterium
ACCAAAGGGTTATACTTCCCCGGAAACTAACCTTCCTGATCAGCCGAACCGCCTTGGTACGTGATCCGTATGCCGGGTGGTGTGGGAGGGGCGCTCAGTGATGGGCGTCCCTATCCCTATTGATATAAAATATTTTATTTGTTCTTGAAAGAAAACTTGCAACCGTGCAAAGCGCTGAATATAAAAATGATAAGCTAATAAAGAATTTTGAACAATGGTATAAAATAGAAAAGGGTAAGGGGGAATCAGACAAAAAAAACCCGGACCGTTTTCACAGTCCGGGCTTTTAACCATAGTTTGAATTTTTTACGAAGTCACTATCGGATAAAGAGCATCTCCTGATAAGTCGGCAACGGCCACAGGTCGTCTGCCACAATCCCTTCCAGTTTATCGGCAATTTTACGGATGTTCAGCATGGCCGGCAGGGTCTGCTCACAGCAGGTGATGGCTTCATCCAGCGCATCATCACTCTCATGGGTGATCAGGTCCTCCAGGGTTTTAATGGCGGCTTTTAAGTCTAAGCTCAGCCCGGCGACTTCTTTCAAGGCAGATTTATCATAATCGATGCCCAACTCCTTCATTTTCAGGCAGGACTCGGCCAGTTCGTTCTGGTAGCGCATGGCAGCCGGGTAAATGATGGTGTTTGCCATTTCCGCAACCGTTTTAGCTTCCACATCGACTTTCAGGTTGTATTGTTCCAGGTATATTTCATACCGGCTGTGCATTTCTTCTTTTGAAAGCACTTTGTATTTGCTGAAAAGTTCGATTACATCATCTTCAATGAGCATCGGGAGCGCTTCCGGGGTGGTTTTGAGATTGGGTAACCCTCGCTTGGCCGCTTCTTCCTGCCAGGCATCCGCATAGTTGTCACCGTTGAAAATAATTGATCCGTGATCGTTAATAATTTTTTTCACCACATCGGAAACTGCGTCAAGGAGTTTTGATGGATCGTCGCCAATGGCGTTTTCAAGTTTTGTGGCAATATAATCAATGGAGTCTGCAAAAATGGTGTTCATGGCCACCAGCGGACCTGAAACGGACTGGTCGGAACCCACAGCCCGGAACTCGAACCGGTTGCCGGTGAAGGCGAACGGGCTGGTCCGGTTGCGGTCACCCGCATCCTTGGGAAGGTCCGGTAGCGAGTCAACTCCGATTTTCATCATGCAGGCTTCTGTAGAGCAAGTGGCCTCGCCGTTTTTAATATGTTCAAACACCTCGGATAGCTGGTCTCCGAGGAAAATGGAAATAATCGCGGGCGGCGCTTCATTGGCACCCAGGCGATGATCATTGCCGGCGGATGCGATAACCGCACGCAGCACTTTGGAATATTTATGAACGCCCCTTATAATGGCAGCGCAGAATACAAGAAACTGGGCGTTTTCATTAGGTGTTTCGCCCGGATCCAGGAGGTTGCCCTGGCTGGCGTTTCCAAAGGAATAATTACAGTGCTTGCCGGAACCATTGATGCCTGCAAATGGTTTTTCATGCAGCAGGCATTCCATGCCGTGTTTTTTGGCCACTTTTTTAAGGGTCGCCATGATCAGCTGTTGATGGTCGGTGGCCAGGTTGGCGGTTTCAAAAACCGGGGCTAATTCGAACTGTCCCGGAGCAACTTCATTGTGCCTTGTTTTTACCGGGATTCCCAGCCGGTAAAGTTCGCGTTCTACTTCAAACATGAAAGCTAAAACGCGGTCAGTGATCGCGCCGAAATAATGGTCATCAAACTGCTGGCCTTTTGGTGTCGGCGCGCCGAACAGCGTCCTGCCCGTGGCCTGAATGTCCGGCCGGAAGGGAACAAAGTTTTTATCAATCAGAAAATATTCCTGTTCCGCACCGCATGTTGCAGCAACCATTTTTCCTGAATTGTCCCCAAAAAGATTTAATATCCGCTGGGCCTGGGTGTTAAGAGCCTGCATGGATCGAAGGATCGGTGTTTTTTTATCCAAAGCTTCGCCAGTCCATGATAAAAAGGCAGTGGGAATACAGAGGGTTGCGCCGTTGGGGCTTTCCATGATGTAGGCCGGGCTGGTGACATCCCATGCTGTATAACCTCTTGCCTCAAAGGTCTGGCGAAGCCCTCCGCTGGGAAAGCTGGATGCATCCGGCTCTCCCTGGATCAGCGTCTTGCCGGAAAATTCCGCAATGGCGCTTCCGGCCAAATCCGGGGCCAGGAAGCTGTCATGCTTTTCGGCCGTGGCACCGGTCAACGGGAAGAATACATGGGCATAATGGGAAGCCCCTTTGCTCATGGCCCAGTCTTTCATGGCATTGGCCACCACATCCGCAACCGAGGCGTCCAGGGTGGAGTAATTGTCAACCGTCTTTTTTAAGGATTTATAAATATCCTTAGGCAGTCGTTTCATCATCACAGACATGCTGAAGACATTTTCCCCAAACTGATTGAGGGAGTTTTCTTTTTTGTAGGGGATGGTTGTTTTTGTCGGTTTGATTTTATTTATTGCAGAAATTGCTTGTACGCGTCCGTTCATTTTGTTCCTTTCCGGGTTGTTTGTTTTTTTATAAAGAAAATTGGTAATATTTTTTAGCTATTGATTTTACATCTCAAATTCTTCTGAGTCAACATATGGTGAGGTCCTTCGGCCAAGGATGGATATCAGCTTTCCAGCCACAAAGCCGGTGATGGCTACCACTAAAATTGTAATAAACGGGAATCAGGCCC
>JAJRPH010000462.1 GCA_024280875.1 Deltaproteobacteria bacterium
AAAAGTCAGATTCCGATGGCAAAGAAAAAAGCTCCAAATTTGAGGCGCGCAAATCCTGAGTGATGATTTGTACTTAGCGTACCATGAAGAAACGAAAGATGAAGCGCAACAAAGAATTTGGACTTTTTACGAAGCCATCATGAATGACGGTTATGAAAAAAGTCCGGGCCGGCTGTTTTAAAATGATCTTACGGCCCATAAATGTTCACATGGATTGACACTCGCAGATCATTTTATTATAAAAACTCGAAAAACATTTAGACAGACTTTTTTACAAATCACTTATATAATTAATGAGGCAGGTTATGATCAGGATTAATGAAAATTATCTAAAACTCCAGGCATCGTATCTTTTTTCCACCATTGCAAAACGCGTCAATGAATTCCAGGGCCAAAATCCGAATACTGAAATCATCAAACTCGGAATTGGCGACACGACCCGGGCGCTTCCTGCCGCCTGCATAGAAGCGTTTCATTCATCCGTGGATGAAATGGCGGCCGATGCAACCTTCCGTGGATATGGGCCGGAACAGGGATACTCTTTTTTAAGGGAAAAAATCGCGGAGAATGATTTTCAGGCACGAAATGTGGACATTGCTGCGGATGAAATTTTCATCAGCGACGGGGCCAAATGCGATACCGGTAATTTTCAGGAAATTCTGTCAACCAAAATCTCCCTTGCCGTTCCGGACCCGGTGTATCCGGTGTATGTGGACACCAATGTCATGGCCGGACGGACCGGCGATTTTGAAAACAGGCGATACCGGAAAATCGTGTACTTAGAGTGCACGAAAACAAACAATTTTATTCCCGATCTTCCAACAAAACCCGTGGACCTGATTTACCTGTGTTTTCCCAATAACCCCACCGGCGCTACCATTTCAAAAGAAGGACTGGCAAAATGGGTTGATTATGCCCGTGAGAACAAATCCCTGATTTTGTTTGACGCCGCATACGAAGCCTTTATCCGGGATGAGGCATTGCCGCATTCCATTTATGAAGTAGACGGAGCAAAAGAGGTGGCCGTTGAATTTCGAAGCTTTTCCAAAACCGCCGGATTTACCGGCACCCGATGCGCGTTTACGGTCGTGCCAAAGGAATGCATGGCATATGACAGCCAGGGAGTCCAACAAAGCCTTCACGCGCTATGGAACCGACGACACTCCACAAAATTTAACGGAGTGTCCTATCCGGTCCAGCGGGCTGCCGAAGCCGTTTACAGTGATGCCGGCAAACAGCAGGTCAGAAAAATTATTGCAGCTTATATGAAAAACGCCGACCTGATCAGACAGGAAATGGATGCATTGGGGCTTTCCTATGTTGGGGGGGAGAATTCTCCGTATATCTGGATTGATGCTCAGGGTGATTCCTGGGATTTCTTTGATAATCTGTTAAACTCCGCCGGAGTGGTCTGCACGCCGGGGGCTGGTTTCGGAACCTGCGGAGACCAATATATTAGACTTTCTGCTTTTAACAGTTATGAAAATGTTGAAAAAGCGATGAAGCGGATTCGGGAGTCATTGAAGTAATTCTTTTCGGTTTATTTGATGTTTATTATTAAAAGCTGCGTATGATGGTTGACAGTCATTCGCAGCTTTTTTTATTTTAAAAATAATCGTATTAAAATCTACTTTTCTTTGGCGGGCAAAGAAAAGTAGCAAAAGAAACACAACCGCCCTGCAACACATTCCCTCGATCCACCGATTTCCATGGCGGGATCAAAAACTCGCCAAACTATTTAAAAAACATATTATTTAGACATATTAACATTTCTTTATGAATTCAAAGAAATCTGCCTTACCGCCGCTCAAACAGTTTGCTCCCTTTTTCCATGGAAACCAGTGTCTCTCGGCTGTGTTGCAATGGGTGTCGCACCGGCTAATTTTTTTTAACATTTCAATATTTTTCCAACTCAACAGATGCATATTTTTATTATTAAAGGGTGTTGAAAACGATGCTCAATATTTTCATATAAATATAATAAAACCAAATATTTATATTGCAAAAACCTCTGTTTAGGTGTATGGTTTTTCAGTCTCCACAACAAAAAAACATAGCACAAAAACAGAGGTAATATGCAAAGAAAAAATATCAGACGAATCGCCAAAAAACAATTGAAATATAATCATCCTCACTGGAAAAAAATGAAAAAGAAAGCCAAAAAGAAATTGCTTAAACAAGTAATGGATGAAGTGATGAATGATTATGATTTCTCTGCGCCTATAAATATTCCCATCGAAGAACTTACAGGGATTGAAGATCAAGTCCCCTCAAAAGGGATTAAAACTCTTACTGAAATGGCTGAGTATATACACAATTTTTACAGCGACAATCTTTTTGACCTCGATAAAAGAAGAAAGCCATTTCCGGAAATAGTTGATCAAGAACTGAAATTTATTGATGACCTTTTTGATGATCCGATTATCAACAGCCTTCTTGCACCAAAAGGTTATTCCGCGCCTCATCGGAAGGTCCAGCCTTATCAGTTGTTTCGAATGGAAATTCTGAAAGTCATAAAATATCCTGAAATCAGTTACAGAAAATTCTGTACTGACGAGTATTTTGGCAAAGAAAGAAAACAAAACAGAAGATTTGCAAGATTGCCTTTAAACACAAACGAGCAAATTGATCACACTGAGTTATGCCATTTCCGGGCCAGTTTATCGTTTACACAATTGATGAATATTCTTGTGTACATAGATCAAGAATGGTGCTGCGGGATATGCTGGTTCTATCGGACAAGGGGATGTCCCATTGCCTGGCGCATTTCTCCTGTATCAGTCGCTCTTTTTCGCCATAATCGAGTTTTGTGCCGTTTACCAGCTCGCAAATGACACCAAATCTGAAAGTTGCAACCCTGATTTTTTCTTCTTCTGTCATAAAAACCTCCTGATTTTAAAAAATGAATGGTTCAGGAAGTCATATAACACCCAATTTTACTGGTCGATGAAAGTATTCGGTAGGGTGGCTAAATAGTTATTGTATCAAGGGATTGCACTGTACAGCTGACCGGGTTAATATTCATTGTGATTAATTTTTCAAAGCCGGCAAGCAAACGATCAATAAATTTTGTGCCGAGACAGGCAAAGACATTGCGCTTGAGATTTCTGAGCCAGTAATATTGGATGTTCCGGCCTATATCAGGCAAAAAGCGCCTCTTTTTAACACGATTGATTAAACTTTTTTTGATCGTGTGAATAGAAGTCCGGAATTTATTAAAATATCCATAAGGCTTCAGCTTAATTACAGCGCCACAAACAGGGCATCGAAAACGTTTAAGATAAATGCCGTCATTAAGGCAGGTAAAATAACATAAGACAAATCCATGGCCCCATAATACGGAATCATCACATTCCGGGCATGATTCGGGTTTTTCCCATGTAAATTTTTTACCTTGAAGAAGAATATCCTTGATTGAAACATTACATTGAATTATCATTATTTTTCGTTGAATTTGTTTCCTGGTGGGCAGAAGCGGTTACTTCTCCCACCATTTTTTTTGCCAGGAGGCACCTTCCCACAAAAATTGTCAAGTATGGGGAAATAGATGACACACTCCCCCCAGGGGAGATGGGAAATCATCAACTGCCTGTTATCATCAGTAAACGCAACAATACCTGTAATAAATAAATTGTAAAGAATTTGTGGGTGGAATAATCCGGCAGAGATTAAAAGAATCTGAAATAATCAGGATAAAAACTGATAAGGCTGGATAAAATTTTGCGGTTTATGACACTTTAGTGTCGTTTGTTTAAATTCACCCAATATGATATGAATTTTATATTTGACCGGAAAATTACGTTCGGAATCGGATTATATGAATATAGAATCTAAATTAACTTGAGATTTGTCCGTTTGTTGAAAAAAAGATAACCGGAAGGAAGAACCATGAATTCATCTTATAAAAAATCTTTTGCCATAGCGGATGCCCCCGAAGAACTGGTACGAATTCTCGTTTTTGCTTTCGACCAGATAGATACCATGGCTGGAGTAATTGATAAGGACGGAACGATGCTTTTTGCAAATCAATCGGCCCTTAAGATTGTCGGGCAGACACTGAAGCAAGTTAAAGGTTGTTCATTCCGCGATTCTCCCTGGCGAAATCATTCCTCTGAGGCTAAAAGACTGACTGATGAAATGATAGAAAGAGCATGTAGGGGAGAAACTCCCATACACGAAGATTCGCTCGAAGCTCCGGATGGTCGCATTATTCCGGCAATTTTTTCAATCGCGCCCATCCGGGATGAGAATGGAGAAATTATTGCCCTGGTGCCGGAGGGGAAGATAATTTCAGACATAAAGACGCTTCAGGCAAAGCTTGAAAATGAGCGGTGGGAGATGCAGCAATGGATCGATTCTATGGGGTCTTTTGTTGCCAAGTGCACCCCTGATGGAAAGGTTATTTCCTGTAATCAGCCTTTTTTGTCATCAATGCAATTAAGCTTAGAGTCTGTTCAGGGAAGATATATCTGTGATTTGACCCGGATGAAACGTTTTGAAAAAAACCAGGAGAAGCTTCAGAGAGTTCTTTTTGATGCCAGGGATGGAATCAAAGGGTCTGTTGAAATTAGTTTTTCAATCGAACAAGAGAATGACCGCACATATCTTTTCAATGCAAGTCCGGTTCGGAACTCATCAGGGGAAACTGCCTTTGTGGCGCTGGAAATTACCGATATTTCAGAACAGGTCAGGCTGAGGGAATTAACACTTAAAAGAGAAAAGGAATATACGAGACGTCTCGAGAAAGAAGTCTCCAAAATCAAAAAAAAACTGGAAACAACAGAGCAGTTTTACAAAAATCTCATTGATGCCAATCCTACAGGCGTGCTTTTTCTTAATCACAATGGTGGTGTGATTTTTGCAAATCCAAAGATGGAACAATATTTTGAAAGAGTCGGAATCCCAAACGATTGCATTACCGGCCGGAGCCTTAACCAGCTTCATATGTATCCTGCTGATCAATTCTGGCGGAAGAACCTGACGCAATTTAGAAACGAAACTGTTTTCGGCCAAAAGCGAATGATTTTAAGCAACAATTGTAGTGCGATTTATTATCTTGAGGTATTATTCGGGCCGATTAAAATTCCTGATTCCGGTGTAAAGGGAAATGTCGTTGTCGTTAATGATGTGACTGAGCGGATCAAGCTGGAATCTGAGCTGCTGAATGCGCGAATCCAGGCCGAAAAAATGAGTTCATTAGGGCTTTTTGTTTCAGGTGTTGCTCATGAGATGAATAATCCCCTGACCAGTATATTAGGGTGCGCCGAACATCTTATAGAGGATCAAGCACATGACAGCGAGGCCTATGGAGCATTGAAGATTATTATTGAGGATGCCAGGCGGGCGAGCCGGATCGTCAGGAATCTTTTAAAAGCTGCCAATCCGCAAAATTCGAATCAAAGTAAGATTTATCTTAATGATATAATAGAATATGTTGTCAATATGTACATAGAGCAGGCGCGCAAAAAAGATATCCGGATAATTTTTGATTTATGCGGAGAAATTAACCCGATTATTGGGGATACTACCCAGCTTCAGCAGGTAGTTGCCAATTTTTTACAAAATGCAGTGGATGCCATTGAGGAATCAGGCATAGGCGACCAAATCATTTTTCGAACACTGAATCAAGATGAATGGGTTGTCATGGAAATTGAAGACAATGGTCCGGGTATCCCGGAAGAGAACCTGTCAAAACTTTTTGATCCTTTTTTTACAACCAAATCCCCAGGCAAAGGAACCGGCCTGGGGCTGTCAATCAATTACAACGTAATTCAGAAGTGTGGTGGCTTCATCTTTGTAGCACAAGATGCGCAGCCCGGCACCCGGTTTATTGTTAAAATCTCTTCAGTCGAATCACAAGAAGTATCGGCAAAAAAGAAAATTGAACCTGATGATGCAACATATCTGCCTTCTAAAGTATTAATTGTGGATGACGAAAAAACTCTCTGCAGGAGCCTTTCAGAATATTTAAGAGAGTTGGGTTGCCGGACGGATACAGCCTTTAATGGATTGTTGGCAATGGAGATACTAAAGAAAAAAAACTATGATCTGATTTTACTTGATCTGAAGATGCCGGTGATGAGTGGGATTGAGCTTTATCAATATTTGGCAACGGAACGGCCGGAATTGGCCCCAAAAGTCGTATTTATGAGCGGATACTCAGGCCTGGAGATACAGACTGCGTCCGGTTTCCCGCATATACCGATTCTACAGAAACCGTTTTCTCCAAAAGACCTACTCGGGTTATTGTCAAATATTTATGAGAAACCTCTTCCCCAACAGGAGCTTTAAGGTAATGAAGTTAAAAATTCTAGTGGTTGATGACGAAGATTCAATTCGCCATACTTTTAAATTGAGGTTGTCTAAGTGGGGGTATGATGTACATTTGGCGCCGGACGGAACTTCCGGTATGGAGTTGCTGGCCAGGAATGATTTCCATGTGGTAATAACAGATCTTAAAATGCCCGGCATCAAGGGCAATGAATTGGTCAAACTTATCAGAAAGCGTTATCCTGATATCGAGATAATAGTTATTACTGGTTTTGCAACGGTTGAAGTAGCTGTGGAAGTTATGAAAGACGGAGTTTGCGATTTCCTTTGTAAGCCGCTTAATTTTTTACAGATAAAAATACTTTTAAAGAAAACCAATGAGCGGCTTGCTTTGAAACTTGAGAATAAATTACTTAAAAAATCCATTTCAAAACTACAGAATGAACTTGGTGAAAAATACAACCTGGATGAGATCGTGGGGAAAAGTGAGCCGATGAATGTCGTATTTAAGTTAATAGAATCCGTGGCTCCCCTGGATGCAACCATCCTTATTTCAGGTGAAACAGGAACCGGAAAGGAACTAATCGCCAAAACAATACATTATAACAGCCCCCGAGCTTCCGGTCCCATTGTTACTGTCGACTGCGGTTCTCTTTCTGAAACACTACTGGAATCAGAATTGTTCGGCCATAAAAAGGGAGCATTTACTGGCGCCCAAACGAACAGGGCAGGTCGTTTTAAGCAAGCCGATGGCGGAACGATTTTTTTGGATGAAATTTCGAGTGCATCATCTGCTGTGCAGAAAAAATTATTAAGACTTATCCAGGAAAAAACCTTCCAGCCCCTTGGCAGTGAGACCGTCGTCGAGGTCGATATCCGAATCATTGCGGCTACCAATGAAGATTTAATCCAGCTGGTTCAGGAGGAAAGATTTCGACGGGATCTTTTCTACCGCCTTAACGTGGTTCCGATTCAATTGCCCCCACTGAGAGAAAGAAAAGAAGACATCTCCCTTTTGGCTATACATTTTTTAGAGCTTTATTCGCATCAGTTGGGCCTGAATCCTATATCACTTCATCCCGAAGCGATCACTCAACTCATCAGTCACTCATGGCCGGGCAATGTAAGGGAGTTATCAAATGTCATGGAGCGTACGGCCATAATGACTCAAGACAAAATAATTCGGAAAGTTTTTATCACCGATATACAGGGCGACGAAAAAGCAATAACCACAGTGCTCCCAAGCTTTTCCTCGCCGTTGAAGGATCAGATTGTTGAGTTTGAGCGAAATTATCTTAAACGGGCTATGGAAAGATATCATGGACGGATTAATCAGGTGGTTCAGTGTTCGGGTATAAATACGCGTACCCTTTTTCGTAAATTGCGCCTTTATAATATCGATAAAAATGACTATCGTTAAAGGCTTATATGAACACAATGCGGAGTAAATACAATTTTTTTGGCGTTATTACTGGTACCATGTTACGCTGAACAACGTCATTCTTATTTGGTTTTTTTTGCGTGCGAAAATCGGACATTCTGGCTGATTTTCGCGCTGTTTTTTGATAAGGTATTCATTTCATATTCTTCACCAATGGATTTTATAAA
>JAJRPH010000463.1 GCA_024280875.1 Deltaproteobacteria bacterium
AAAAAGAGAGCTTGTGGTCGGATTTGAGAGGGACAAAGTGATGGGGTCTTGCGTTATGTTCGGATTAGGCGGGATATTTGCTGAAATTTTAAAAGACGTCACCTTTCGGTTGGCCCCTGTTTCCATTTCAGATGCCATGATGATGTTGCAAGACATTGCCGGCAAAAAAATTCTGGAAAATGTACGGGGAGAACCTGCAGCCGACCTGGACGCGTTAGCCCGAATAATAAAAGCCGTCGGGGAATTGGGAACCCGCGACAAAAACATAAAATCGATTGATATCAACCCGGTTATTCTTTGCGGAAAAAATCCAGTGGCGGTTGACGCCCTGATCGAAATTACAGATTAACATCTTTTAATCAATTAAAACATCAAGAGGGTATTCATGTCCTTTAAGCATTTCCAAAAAATATTCCATCCGGAATCCGTCGCGTTTGTCGGGGCGTCCAATAACCTGAAAACAGCAGGGACACCCCTGTTTCTAAGTATCCTCGCGGCCGGATATAAACAGCCGATTTATCCGGTACATCCCGGGGAAAAAGAAATTTTCGGCATCAAGGCATTTCCCTCTGTTCTGGATATTCCCGAAACCCCTGATCTTGCAATTTTTGTTGTACATCACGATATTCTCATAAAGCTCCTTGAAGAGTGCGGCCAAAAAGGGATAAAACAGGCCGTGGTCATCACCGCAGGATACAATGAAACCGGTTCAGACGGCAAGGCAAGAGAAAAACAATTATTGGATTTGGCAGATAAATACAATATCCGCTTTGTGGGACCGAACTGCATCGGGGTCTTGAACCCTTGGCACAATTTTAACTGTACATGGTTCCCCTATACACACCAGCCGGGAAACCTGGGAATTATTTCGCAAAGCGGCAGCTTTGTCACACAAATGCTCCCTTTTCTGGCCGAACTGGGGGTTGGGGTTTCCAAAGGGGTGAGTGTAGGGAATCAATCAAATACAGACACTGAAGAATGTCTTGAATATTTTGGCCAGGATGAACAGACTCGCGCCATCGCCCTTTATCTGGAAGGACTTAAGCGGCCGAGGGCATTTTTTGAAATCGCTAGAAAAATCACTCAGAAAAAACCGGTGGTGGTCTATTATGTAGGGGGGACCGAAGCAGGCGCCCGGGCCGGAATTTCGCACACCGGTATGCTGGCCGGAAAAGACGAACTAATGGACGGCCTTTTCAAACATGCGGGCGTTCTTCGCGCCCCGGACAGCGAGACTCTTTACCATTGGGCCGGGGCAATGTCCCTTTTGCCTCCCATGAAGGGAAACAGGGTTGCCATTGTCAGCAACTCGGGCGGTCCCGGCGCTGCCTTTGCTGACAGCGCCCAGAGATCGGGGCTGGTTGTCCCGGAATTTTCACAAAAGCTTCAGAATCGCATTAAGAAGATTATTGCCAATATCGGCTCTGCAAAAAATCCCATTGATATGACTATGGACTTAAATATCGACTCTTTAATGAAAATACTCCCTGAAATAGTCATTGAATCTGGTGAAGTGGACGGTATCTTACATTACGGATTTTTCGGTCCAATACACCATGAGGTTAAATTATCTCTTCTTGATAAAAAAATCAGAGATCTTGCCCGGTTTGAAAAAGACCCCTTTCCAGCCTATGAAAGGGCGGCCAAATCCTTATGTGCTTTGTCCGCAAAGCACCATTTCCCAATCATAAGCGCTTCTTTTCATGGGGGCTATGATCCATGCCAGTCAATTTTACGAAATAACGGAATCCCCGTGATGCCATGCCCTGAAAAAGCGGCCCAGACCCTTGGGGCCATGTGGCGGGCTACGGCTATACGGACCAGCGGGGCATTGAAGAATTTCTCAACATGTAATTCTCCTCAACTCATCATTGGGCGGGGAAAATTTTATCTGTTTTTCTCTTCAGAGAGTTGTATCCGTTGATGGCCACATCAATTAAAAATTTTTACAAAACGAAGTCATGAAAATAAAAAAATTGAGGGCTGTTTAATAATGGGGGAAAAAGGAACTGCGGCTCGTCGGCTGGATATAATACATACAGCGAGGGACTCGTTTGCTGAAAAAAATTATCATGAAACAAAAATAAGCGATATTACAAAACACTTAGGAATATCGCACGGGACCTTTTATAATTATTTTAAAAACAAGTCAGATATTTTTACTCATATAATAAAAATATACATAAAAAAGCTTGAAGAAATATTTTTAAAAGAAAACCCGGGATTAAGTAATAATGCAATAGAATTCAGAAACCAACTTATCAGATTGGGAAATGAGCTGTTTGATGTATTTATTGAAGATCAAAAAATGTACGATATACTTTTTTACAGAGCCAGAATCGCAGGCTTGGAGATAAAAAAAGAAGTAACGAAGTTATTTAAAACTGCGGATTTATTTGTTGAAAAATATTTAGCGCATGGCGTCAATAAAAAATTTCTAAGAAGTAGCATTGATGCATCACTTAATGCTAAAGCAATCAGAGGAATGACAACGGTCGCACTCGAAGACTTGATGGAAAATGACGCGCCTTTACAGTTGAAAGAAAGATGGATTCTTTTACTTTCTAATTTTATAATTGATGGTTTGTCTTAAAATTCATGAGTTTTCCTAAAATAACTTTTTACCCTAACTGCAACGCTGCTTTATGGTAAGACATTTCCTTCTTTATCAGTCTGGTAAGTTTGTCACTGGATTCTGTAAAATCAGGCCTGTTCTCTTCAGAGGCTTCCTTCAATGCCGTTGCAAAATCACGCCACGCCACGCCTGCTTCCATCATCATCCGGTCGAGACCGGATTCTGCGATTTCCGGAACAAACTCCGACGCCTGCTTGAGGAAATCATGATACATCCGTCGAAAACCACGACCTCCGGTCCCCCGCTTTTCAATCACCTGATACGTAAACCGTGCGATCCATTTCCAGTCCTCAATTTCAGGCCAATCCCTCATTTCTTTTTTCATTTTATAAAGCGCATTTAATCCGGAAGAAGCATTTAAGGGTTCAGTTAATGCCAGGCTGTTTCTAATTATCGCCGTTCTTATAATCTTTGAGAAATCTCCAGACAAATTAATAGCATCAGGCGCGAACATGTCTCCTTTTATCTTAATAAAGCCGCCGTTGGAATACCTTGCAAGACGCATTTTATCAAAAGGGACCGGCAGAGGATCTTTTCGCTCCGTATCAGTAACAAAAAACAACTTTTTTCTCCTGTCATATCCCCACACAGTAATTAGATGACCCGGAAAATGGGTACTTGAGTTGTAATACGGGAGGTGATAAATATCGGTTCGCAAAAGTGCGGGTTTCCCTTCATCCAGTCTGCGGCAGAGATATTT
>JAJRPH010000464.1 GCA_024280875.1 Deltaproteobacteria bacterium
CATAATGCTCCCGGAAGAGATATCATAGATTCTGGGAATTAGCTGCAGCAAGGTTGTTTTGCCGCTTCCCTGGGGACCGATAATTCCGAGTACTGAACCGGGGACAGCATTAAAGCTGATATCCGATAAAACAGGTGCGTTCACTGATTTGTAGGAGTAACCGACGTTTTTAAACTGTATTTCCCCAGAGATTTGTTTTTTTTCTTCAGCAACCGTCTTTTTTATTATTTCAGGGTTTTCAATGACTTCCGGTTGAGTCTGTAAGATTTTGTCTATTCGGTCAATTGAGGCGGAACCCCGCTGAATCAGATTGGTAACCCAGCCCATGGCCATCATGGGCCATGTCAGGAGGTTCAGATAACTGATAAACGCGACAAAATCGCCAGGAGTAATTATTGTTGTAATGGTTTGCCGGCCGCCGAGGAATATAACAATCGTTAAACTTATATTCGTAAAAAGGATCATCATGGGGAAAAATGATCCGGTGATTTTAACCAGCTTGAGGTTCTCTTGGATATATTTTTCAGAAATGGCTGTCACCCGGTCTGCCTCGATTTGTTCACGATTAAATGCTTTCACAATCCGGATGCCTGAAAAACTTTCACGGACCGATTCGGTTAGTTCGGAAAATGTTTCCTGAACGGTCGTGTACCTCCGGTGCATTTTTTTCCCAAAACTTCGTGTGAACCAAACAATCACCGGCATGGGAATCAAGGCAAACAGGGTCAGCTTGACATTAATATAGGCCATAAAGCATATGGCGGCGCTTCCTAAAAATACGGCATCGGTTAATGCAACCATTCCCATCCCCACGGCCATCCGGATACTATTAATATCATTGGTGGCATGGGCCATCAGATCCCCTGTTTTTGTCTTGTCAAAATAACCGGCTGATAATGTCTGGATGTGAAAAAATAATTTATTGCGAAGTTCTTTTTCAATGACTCTTGATGTCCCGATCAGAAATCGCCGCCAGACAAACCGTAAAAGTCCCATTAAAACAGCAATGCAGATGATCTCACCGGCATATATGGCTAACTGCCTGATATCAATTTTTAATGATGCCAGGTCGTCAACCGCCCATTTGATTATTCGCGGAATGAATAACTGTAGGATATCCACACCCATCAGGCAGATGATACCGGCAATAATAAGGTGCCGCCGTTGATAAAAGTATGGCTGGATTAACCGAAATGATTTCATTAGATATTGTTTTAGCGAAGCAACAGTTTTGATGGCTTCGTAAAAAGTCCAAATTCTGTGTTGCGCTTCATCCTTCGTTTCTTCATGGTACGCTAAGTACAAATTATCACTCAGGATTTGCGCGCCTTAAATTTGGAGCTTTTTTCTTTGCCATCGGAATCTGACTTTTTACGAGTTTGTTAGTTTTTATGGTTAAAGTTTTTAATAAAATGATTTCACGAATGTTTGATAAGATGTAATTTTTTGCTGATATTTTCAATTCTAAAAATGTGGCTATTGTTAAATGAGAAATTGATCTTCATAAAAAATCACCATCATAATTGAATTTTTTAAACAAATAGATTATAAATTTGAAAGATGTCAAATCTTTAATGAAAAACCGGCAGGTCTTTCGCCGGTGATACCAGGGAGCAGTATAAATGGCAGGAGACTTAATTATATTATTGGTCTTGTTGATTTTGTCCGGATTTTTTTCATCGTCCGAGACCGCACTTTTTTCCATCAGCCGGGCAAAAGCAAAATTTATAGCCCAAAAACCTGGCAAAGCCAATCAGTTGATTCTAGAAATGAAGGACGATCCGCATAAACTACTGACGACCATTTTAATTGGCAATAATCTGGCTAACATTGGGGCTTCTGCGCTGGCCACGGCAATATCAATTAATCATTTTTCTAAAATGCCTGACATGGATACCAGCGGAATGGCTGTGGGTATTGCCACAGGGATTATGACCTTTCTGATTCTGGTTTTTGGAGAGATTATTCCCAAGTCAGTTGCGACCCGGAATAATATTATGATCGCAAAAATTGTAATATTTCCAATTTACTGGCTGTCTTTTGTGTTTTATCCGGTGATTAAATTTTTAAATTTTATTCCTTTGCTCACCGGTCGTGTCAAATCTTCTCCTCGTGTGACCGAAGAAGAACTGATGTCCTTTGTGGATGTGGTTCACGCCGAAGGTCAGATCAATCCCGGTGAAAAGGAACTAATTAATAATATTGTTAAACTCGATGATATCAATGTCTCCCATATTATGACCCCCAGCGCGGATATGTTTGTGATCGACAAAGCCGTAGAACCCCAGCTTGAAAAAATAATTAAATCCGGATTTACAAGAATTCCCGTGATTGACGGCGATATTGATCATATTGTCGGGCTGGTGAACATCAAGGATTTATTCCGGCAGCAGGCAAACGCAAATGGTGCCCTTGTTTTAGAAGAAATCATGCGGGAGCCTTATTTTGTGCCGGAAAACAAAAAACTGGATCAGCTACTGAACCAGTTTAAAAGTCGTAAAGATCATGCCTCAATTGTTGTCAATGAATATGGTGAGGTTACGGGTATCGTGACTCTTGAGGATGTATTGGAAGCAATTGTTGGCGATATTATAGATGAAACCGACATTATTAAACAGCCGGTCGTTCAGATCAGGAACAAGGAGTGGCTGGTTCTGGGAGCGGCGGACATTGAAATAGTCAATCAAACGATTCGTATGAATATTCCTAAATCCATCGAATATGAAACTTTTTCCGGGTATGTGCTGGAGCAGACCGGTAAAATTCCCAAAGAAAAAGAACAAATCGTTATTGATCGTTATCTTATCACTGTCAATGAAATGGATGGGAATCGAATCAAAACATTTATTGTCAAACGCAGATAACGTTTTATCTATTTTTGTGGCATCTTCCGATTTGGTATAATTATTTGTATTTAATTGTTATTTTTGCTTATCAGATTTCCGGCCGGTTGATTTATTGATCCGGTCCATTGACTTTACCTTACCTGCTTGTTATCCAAACAAATTATGGAACATGGAACAATTGTTGAATATATAGACCAGCAGCAAATTTTTTGCGCGGTGGTTGTCGAATATAATGATCAACGGGTGCGTCTTTTAAATGAGAACAACCGTGAAGTGAGCCAG